>JBBDSB010000033.1:0-13063 GCA_040905205.1 Cyclobacteriaceae bacterium | reverse complement strand
TTTCAAAGAGGTGACTGACTGGCAAAATATACTTCATCTAGAATCGAACTCAGGTAAAGAAGTTGCTGGGTAGGAAAGGGTGTGGCATATAATACTCCCGTTTTAAAGGGATTCCCACGGCTTTCTTCGCGCAATCCCCATCTAAGCCTACCGATGACCGATTTTAAAACTCACGGGTATGGGGCCACTGGCATTAGCGATAAGCTGGTTTCACTATTGAGCTTACTGGCGGCTAATGCCCTACAAATTCCAACTCATTTACACCCCGGGCCGCACCTCCTGCGTCGGCTTACCTGGGGCTACCAAGATTGCACCCCGCCGGGGTGCTGTATTAGATACTGTCATCTGGATTTCTGCGTTTTAAAAAAAGTTATTTCTACCGATGACGGTTTTATTCTGGATTTAGGTCGAACTCACGTTAAAGATGTTTTTTGGTTTAATTCCTAATCATCTATCCATAGGGATATTTTGTAATATACCCAATTTTATTAATTTTGAGTTTATTCAAAATTTACTATATCTTTTGGCAATATTTAACCTGGATCCTTCAATGAGTTTTGAAAAAAAATGCCTGTCTTCTTTCCTATTATTACTTTTCCCAAACTTGTTATTTATAAATATCAATGCTCAAGAAGACACCACTTCCCGTGTTAAGGAACCTGAAGAAAAGGCTAATCTTACGTCAGATACCACCCAAATAAGTAATTTCCTCCCCGAAGCGAGCCCTTTTGATTCCATTATTCTGGAAGTGGATGATGCCAAAATTGCTTTGGATTCCATTGCAAAGTCTTCTAAGAAAACATCCATCAATACCACCCCTACCTATTTCAGTCAACATGATTGGGATGAATTTGTCATTCTTTTTCTGTCCCTGGTAGCGGCAGCAGGTACGCTTTTAACCTGGAAAGGAATTAAAGCGACCACCCGTACGATTCAAATTGAAACCGAAAAGCAACTGATTAAATCAGATATTCAAAAACAGATTTTGATAGATCTGATAAGGCATTTTTTTCGAAATAAGATAATTGTTTGCACGACAAGGTTAAAGCTGGAAAATGAAGGATTTGATAAATTTTACCCCTCGGAAGAGCATCTTCTTAAATTAAAAGTGCTTCCTGAAGATCAGCGTTTCGATAAATTTGATAATATTCCTCAGCATTACAACCAACTACATATGTTGGAGCTGAAATTTCGTAATTATAATATCGAAATAGATGTGACACTTGAACACCTTAAAAGCCGGCAAATATCAGATGAGGTGAAAAAAAGAGATTTAGATGTTCTTGAATTCAAATCCCAACTACTGACACAGGAAATTTTGGAATTGATGCAGGCACTAAAATTTGACTGGAAATTCGAAACGGTTTCAAATAACCTAAGGGAAAATTCAAAGTATTATAAGACGAATAAAATAGATGGCTCTTCTGCAAAATCCATTGAGGAACAAATTGATATTGATGTTCCAAAAAGAGATAAAAAGCGTGATTTCTATGATAAAACATTAGGCCTTACCGAATATGTGGACGAAGACATCAAAATAGAATATGCAATCATTAATTTAATACCATTTCCAGAAACATAAATATTTTGATGCTTTTTGATCAGGCTGATTTAAAAAGGCAGGATATCCCCTTCGCTGTCATCCGAAAAAGTGCTCACATCGGGCATGGATTCTTTTTTGGCTCCAGCCGGAGCGGAAGCACCAACGGAATTTTCCTGGTCATTGACCCGCCAAACTTTTACATCGGTATACCATTTTCCATTGTATTCTCTGCTTTCCACTTCTATGCTGGCCGTCAGGTCACTGCCTTCCTGAATATTGAATTGGTCAATTTTATCGCCCCAAACGGTTAAGCAGACTTTTTTGGGATACTGCCCTGTGGTTTCAAGAATATAATCTCTTTTTCTCCAGGTGCCGTTTCGGCCATTTCCTGATTGCTCTTCCAATGCCTGTATGATTTTTCCTGATATTTCCATGAGTGATGGTTGGTTAATGAAAAGACGAAGGTAATTAAAAGCTGTTGGATTTTAAAACCCTCGCTGAGTGTTTTGCCTTTCCATCCCAAATTTAAAATATCTATACTATGATTTCTAAATAAATGAATTAAGTTTACTCCTAAAATCTATAAATATGAAGGTCTTAGCTTTAATAGTTTTGATGATGGTTTATTTTGGAACCCATGCGCAGGAAAAATTACCTGATTTTACACTTCCTGCAGTAGGAGATAATGCCCCATTTAATTTAAATGAGGCCAAAGGTAAATATGTGGCCTTACATTTTTTACTGAAAACCGAATGCCCCTATTGTATCCGTCATACCAATGACTATATCGAGAAAAATTCTTCCTTGGAAAAAGTCATTCAGGTGTTTATTAAACCTGATACAGAAGAGGAAATCAAGGCTTGGGCAGAAACCCTCGGAGGAAGGGATTTTCCCATTTACCGGGATATTGACGCCAATTTAGCCAAATTATTGGGTATTCCCGATGGCTATGCCTTCCACGGTCAGCTTGTACACTACCCAGCGTTGATCCTTTTAGATCCCGAAGGTAAAGAAATGTACCGGTATATAGGAAAAAATAACAGTGACCGGCTATCTTTTGAAAAATTTAAGGCAGTTCTGGATAAAATGGAAAAATAAGGAAACGAAACATTTAAGATCGGAGAAAAAAAGGGGAAATATCAACCCATATTCTTCACCGCATGGTCCACAGCACGGGCCGCAAAGGCCATGTAGGTAAGGGAAGGATTTTGGGTACTGGTGGAAGTCATGCAGGCGCCATCGGTTACATATACGTTGGGGCAGGCATGTACCTGGTTCCATTTGTTCAATACGGAAGTTTCCGGGTCATGGCCCATCCTGGCACCCCCCATTTCATGGATATCCAGGCCAGGTGCGCGCTTGTCATCCCTGGTGCGGATATTCTTAAAACCGGCGGCTTCAAACATCTCAGCCATTTCTACCAGGTAATCCTTGATCATGTCCTCATCATTCTGGTCATAATCAATGGAAACCCTTAGCAAGGGAATACCCCAGGGGTCCTTTTGACGGGCATCCAGCGAAACCTGGCTTTCTTCCTTGGGAATGGTTTCTCCCATCATGTGAGAACCCACCCTCCAGGGACCATATTCGGGATTCATAATTCCCTTTTCCAGGTCGGCGCCTATTCCAGAATAATCCGTAACCATACTTCTGCTGGCACTAAACCCGGCCGCATAGCCTCTTAAGAAATTCGTCTCCTGCTTGTAAACATTTCGAAACCGGGGAAAATAGCCCGATGTGGGCCTTCTGCCTTCCGTCGTATAATCCTTCAGCCCTTCAAACTCACCGGAGATTCCTGCCCGGTAATTGTGAAAGGCCATGTATCTTCCCAATACCCCACTGTCATTCCCCAATCCATTGGGAAAACGGTTGGAGGTGGAGTTCAATAATATCAAATTGGTGTTTAAGGCACTCGCATTGACAAAGATAACCTTTGCAAAGTACTCCGACATTTCGTTGGTTCGGGCATCAATTACCCTAACCCCGGAGGCCTTCCCTTTTACTTCATCATAGATAATGGAATGGACCACCGCATGGTGCTGCATGCTAAGGTTACCGGTTTTGGCCGCCCAGGGCAAGGTGGAGGAATTGCTGCTGAAATAACCCCCAAAAGGACAACCTCTTTGGCAAAGGGTCCTGTTTTGACAAAGGCCACGCCCCTGTTTGGCATAAAATTCCTGGTTGCCGGTGATGTGGGCACAGCGGGCCACCACAATTTCCCTTTCGGGATAATTGGCCCTCAGGAATTCTTTAAAATATTTTTCTCCGGCAGACAATTCAAAAGGTGGTAAAAACTCCCCATCCGGCAGATTGTCCTTGCCATCTCTATTGCCGGAAACCCCAATGAAATTCTCCACATGGCTGTACCAGGGCGCTATGTCCTTGTACCTGATGGGCCAATCTACGGCAAATCCGTCTCTTGCCGGACCCTCAAAATCAAAGTTACTCCAACGCTGCACCTGCCTTGCCCATAACAGGGATTTGCCACCGGTCTGATATCCCCTGATCCAATCAAAGGGTTTGTCCTGTACATAGGGATGCTCCGTATCCCTGACAAAAAAATGCTGGGTATCTTCCTTAAAAGCATAACACCGGCTTACCACCGGATTTTCCTTTTTTATGGCCTCTGGCATCATTCCCCGGTGCTCAAATTCCCAGGGCATCATATTCGTGGTCGGATAATCTTTGTTATGGATGACTTCCCGCCCCCTTTCCAAAACCAGGGTTTTGAGTCCCTTCTCGGTCAATTCCTTGGCCGCCCAGCCTCCACTCATTCCAGAACCTATAACGATGGCATCATAGGTGTTTTCACTTTTATATTTTGTGTTTAAATTAGCCATTGATTCAAATGCTTTTATGATGCTTCAATTTTTTTGCTGCCGATATACCTGACCGGCACCAGTTCGTAAGGCTGGATTTCTGTCATAAAATACTCGGAATTAAGATAACCCTGGAGGGCGAATCTTTTGGTTGTGGCCAAAAAGTGATGGATGGCTTCCACATCCTCTTTCCCATTGCCGGGTTCAATCTCCAGGCTTTTTATAAAGGCATTCTCCGCTTCTTTTTGGCCCATACTGGTAAATTCTCTGTCAAAATGATTTTTGCAGAACCCATTGTACTTTTTCAAACCCTTTACAAATGCCTGCTGCTGATTCTCATTCAGACAATCGTTGGACATCACCAAAACAAAATCTTCCAACTGGATTTCCTCTGCCTTGACCAGGTGTACCCCGGGAAAGATGGTATTGGTCAACTTTTTGATCAATGCTTCATGCGAAGCAGTGATGTTGAGGTTGCTATAGGCATCCAGAATGGATTCTTCACTAAAATCACAGGCAGGTAACAGGGCGGCTCCTCCTGTCAGAATGGCCAATTGCCGCATGGCTGTCCTTCTATCCATTTTTGTATGTTTTCTTAGGTATCTAATGAGTGACAAGATATTGAATTTTTGATTAACTGTCCCAGCTTTTTTTTATCGGTGGTGTTTTCAAGGAAAAATGAACTAATTTTACGAACCCTAACTTAAAAACGCATAAACCGGATCCGCAAAATGTCATTCAAATTTACTCTCCTTTTTATTCTCCTGCCTCTTTGTGGGTTGGCACAAACTGAAATCACCCTCCTGGATGCCAAATCCAATGAGCCAGTCCCTTTTGTTTCAGGCAAAGGCAATTCCCAACAGGTTTTTGTCTCGGATGAAAACGGCATCATGAGGGCCAATTTGGAAAAGGAAACGGAAATGGCCTTCAGCCATATAGCCTATTCTACTCTTCAGACCCTCATACCCGCCTCGGGTAAAGTCACCCTCTATATGGAAAGAGCGGATAACGTGCTCACGGAAGTTTTGGTGTCTTCCTTTGAGTCAGAAAGGCCACTTCTGGAACAAGCCGGGGGAATCGTTAGGGTATCCGAAAGTGATTTGTACCGTTTTAACGAAACGTCTATCGTACATGCTTTTAACACCAAACCAGGAATCAGGATAGAAGAAAGGGCACCGGCAAGTTACCGGGTTTCTATCCGGGGGAGCTCATTAAGGGCTCCTTTTGGGGTGAGGAATGTAAAAATATATTGGAACGGGATGCCATTTACGGCTCCTGATGGCACCACCCCCCTTAACCTGTTGGACTTATCCAATATTGAAAACACGGAAATTATCAAAGGCCCTGCGGGAAGCATTTATGGTGCGGGTAACGGGGGGGTGATCAGTTTGCAAAGCAAAGAGGACATTTCCGATAACCGCATCAGCACGGATCTGTCCTTTGGTGATTTTGGCCTTACCAGGTACCGGCTGGGTGTGGAGCAACAATTGGAACAGGGAGGGGTCAGCGCTTCCTATGCCAAACAAAAATCTGAAGGCTACAGAGACCATACGGCCATGGACAGGGAGGTTTTTCAGATTACCGGACATTTTACTCCCTCTGTAAACCAAAGAATCACCTCCCAATTATTGTATTCAGATTTGTTTTATGAATTGCCCGGGGCATTGACTGCCGCCCAGGTGGAAGAAAATCCAAGGCAGGCCCGGCCCGGCTCCGCTACACAAAATGCCTCCATAGACCAAAAGTCCATGTATGGCACCTTGGATCATGATTACCAATTCAATCCCAAATTTTCCAACAAGACCTCCATCTATATTAATACGGTGGATTTTGAAAACCCCTTTAATCTGGATTATAAAAAAGAGACCCAGTTCAGCTATGGTGGCCGCACAAGTTTTTCCTATAATGATACCTGGGGCAGTATTCCCATCAGACTTATCGGTGGAGGGGAGTACCAAATGTCAAAAACCGCCGCCCAGAATTTTGGAAACAAGAATGGCCTCCCAGATACCATTCGTTTCAGCGATGAACTTTTAACGACCACCGCCTTCCTATTCCAGCAAATTGAAGCCGAATTGTCCGACGTTTTTTTAATGACTGTGGGTCTGAGTGAAAATTTTTCCATGTTTGACATCGACAGGAATATCGATGCCATCACCGGAATTCCCTCCAGGGCATCCAGGAGGTTTGATCCTGTAGTGGTTCCAAGGGTAGCCATTTCTGCCAAACTGAACCCCACTTCAGCGCTTCACGCCAGCCTGAGTGCAGGATTTTCCCCCCCTACTATAGATGAGGTCAGGACCAATGAAGGCACCATCAACCTGGACCTGGAAGCAGAAAAGGGTCTGAATTATGAATTGGGCTATCGGGGAAGTTTCAAACAGGGTTTGGTAAATGTAGATGCCACGGCCTTTTATTTTAAGCTGGAAGAAACCATCACCACCTTTACCAACGAACAGGGAGTGGTGCTTTTTAGAAACGCAGGTGCCACAGACCAAAAAGGGGTGGAATTGTTGGTGGATTATGCCCTGGTACGCAGCCCCATGACCTTTATCCAGGAATTAAAGCTAACCCACACTTTTACAGGCCATTATTTTACATTTTCTGACTTTAGACAGGGGGAGAATGATTATTCGGGAAATGCACTGACTGGTGTGCCCCCACATACCCTGGTAAATCAGGTAGACCTCCGATCCCGTTTTGGATTTTACCTGAATTTTACCCACCAATATGTAGATGAAATTCCTTTGAATGACGGCAATACCGTTTACCAGGATGCTTATCACCTGGTAAATTCAAGAATAGGGTGGAGAGGAAATACAGGTTCTGTCCTCGATTTGGAGATTTTTGCCGGTATCGAAAACTTATTCAATGCTTCCTACAGTTTAGGGAACGATCTCAACCCCTTTGGTGGACGTTATTTTCAGCCCGCTGCCTCAAGAAACTTTTATGGGGGAATAAAGGTTGGGCTAAAGTACTGAGATTCTAAAAATTGCATTATGATGAATAACAAGCCTTCTTTTAACATAGAAGAAATCAATAAGATCATTCGAAACCGAAGGTCCCAGTTTGTGGCCCAATTTAAGGAAAATGATCCGGTCGCGGATCATATCATTTCCGAGCTGCTTGAAAATGCCAATTGGGCACCAACGCACAAAATGACCGAACCTTGGCGCTTTATGGTGTTCAGTGGGGAGGGCCTCCAGAAGTTGGCGGATTACCAGTCTGCCCTTTATAAAGAAAGAAGCGATAAAAACGGGAATTTTGTAGAGGCCACCTATAAAAAATTAAAAGAAAACCCCTTAAAAGCCTCTCATATTATTTCCATAGGCATGAAAAGGGATCTACGTGCCAACCTTCCGGAAATGGAGGAAGTGGCTGCGGTGGCCATGGCTGTCCAAAACATGTACCTTACAGCCAGTGCCAGGGGATTGGCAGCCTATTGGGGCACCGGCGCTCCAACTTTTTGGCCGGAGGCCAAAGCATTTTTCGGACTGGAAGAGGAGGACAAATTAATGGGGTTTTTTCATGTGGCCAAGCCTGCCTCGGACGGTTGGCCTGAAGGAAAAAGAAAACCTATTTCAGAAAAAGTGACTTATGTGAAATGAGTGGTATCAAAACCTTTTCATTTCAAAATCCTATCATCCCATCCTTATCAGCCTATTGGCTGCTTCTTTTATTTTTTTCTTTGGGATGTGGAGAAGATTATATCCCCAAACCTAAAGGCTATAATAGGATCGATTTGCCGGAAAGGAAATTTATTACCTTGGACAAGGACCTTCCTTACCAGTTCGAACATTCCGTCCACCTGCAGATAGAACCCGATTCCTTTAACATGGCTGAAAAAAACTGGATAAACCTCCATTATACTTCCCTAAATGCCCGGGTGCATTTGACCTATAAACCCATATTCGGGAAGCGGGAAAATCTGAAGGCTTATCTGGATGATGCCCTTAAGCTTACCGCCAAGCATCAGATAAAAGCCTATGGTATAGAGGAAAGTGTGGTAAGGACACCTAAAGGCTATACCGGATTGGTGTCAGAATTGAGTGGTGAAGTCCCTACACAATTCCAGTTTTTTGTTACAGATTCTACAGATCATTTTCTCCGTGGCGCATTGTATTTCCGGACAGCCGTTAAAAATGACTCATTAGAGCCCATAATTGAATATGTGAAAATGGACATGATGCATTTGATCAATTCCGTAGAATTTCAATGATTGATAATGCCGGATTAAAGCCGTACCTTTATAGACAACATTTTGCGTTCTGCCCTTAATTATTTATGAGGCAAGAATTCAGATTAATTTATTATCACCCCGTTCGATTAACAAATCAATTAAATACCTAATATATGGCTACGCCAAAATTTTCAAAACCTACCCTTTCATTCCATCAGGATATAAAAAAGGGGGTCGGTAAATATTTTAAAGACAATCAACTTACCAAGTTCGGCAATAAAACGCTTTATTTTAAAGCATCTATCATCGTGTTATCCTTTGTTGCACTCTATATTCACCTTATATTTTTTACGCCACATTGGGCCATTGCCATCGTAGAATGTTTGCTGATGGGAGCATTTACTGCCTTCATCGGTTTTAATGTCATGCATGATGGGGCTCATGGCAGCTTCAGTAAGCATCCCTGGATAAATAAAATAGCCGGTCTCTCCATCAATTTTTTGGGGGCCAATGTTTTCATGTGGAAAACCAAACACAATGTGGTACACCATTCCTACACCAATGTGGAAGGCGTGGATGATGATTTAAATGCAGGAACGTTTTTGCGATTATCACCGACACAGAAAAAATTAAAATTCCACAAATTCCAGCACTACTATTTTATATTTGCCTATGCTTTGCTTTATTTGTATTGGGTGTTTTTTACAGATTATAAAAAATATGTGGTAAGAAAAGTGGGGGTAGTACCTATCCAAAAGATGACCATTTCGGATCACATCAGCTTTTGGGGTTTTAAAATATTGCACCTGATTTTGTTCATCGCCATACCGGTGTATATGGTGGGATGGATGCCCTGGCTCTTTGGCTTCCTGATTTATGGGCTCTTTGCCGGTCTGGTCTTAACTTTGGTGTTTCAATTGGCCCACAGTTTGGAAGAAACGAGCTTTCCCGTTCCATCATTGGAAACGAATTGTCTTGAGGATGAATGGATGGTACATCAAATCAAGACCACTGCTAATTTTGCGACCGGTCATAAAATCCTGACCTGGTTTTTGGGTGGATTGAATTATCAGATTGAACACCATTTGTTTCCGAAGATTTCCCATATTCACTATCCTGCCATCAGTAAGATCGTTAAACAAATCTGTCGTGAATATAATATCACTTACCTGGAACATCATCGATTAAGGATGGCTTTCCTTTCCCATTTCAGGCACCTTAGAATGCTGGGAAAAGCCTGATTTTAAATTAGGGCTTGTGCTTAAAAAATAAACCATTACATTTGCAACAAGATCATTAGGGGTGCCCCAACGCTACGGGCTGAGATCATACCCATATTACCTGATCCGGGTAGTGCCGGCGAAGGGAAATGAAAAATAGCTAATCGTACGTAATGCTATTGGGTAAACAAAAAAGAAGGAATACCCCTTCATTCCTTCCATGTTTAACTACCAATTTAATTACCATGATTCGTATTTGTTTATGGACAGCACTTTCGCTGCTCACAACCTGGGCAACCGCCCAAAATGACATTACCGGCCAGGTAATGGATGCCGATGAAAAAGCCTACCTTCCCGGAGCCAATGTCTTTTTGGAGGGAGAGAATAAGGGTGCCGTTACCGATTTTGAAGGCCGGTTTTTGCTGAATGATATCCCTGAAGGAACCTACAGGATCAGGATATCCTTTGTGGGTTTTCACACCATCAGGCAGGAGATTCAAGTCCCTTTGGAAAAGGAGCTAAACTTCCAGATGATGGGCGATGCCCTCAGCATTGAGGAAATAATCGTAACCGCCACCCGCGCATCATCCACCACCCCTACCACTTTCCAGCAAATTGACAAAGAAGACTTGGCAAAAGGGAATTTAGGTCAGGACCTGCCCTTATTACTTAACCACACCCCCTCCATGGTTACCCATTCGGATGCAGGGGCAGGAGTTGGATATACCGGTTTGCGCATCAGGGGTTCTGACCAAACCAGAATCAACGTCACAGTTAATGGCATTCCTATGAATGATGCCGAATCACATGGGGTATTTTGGGTGAATATGCCCGATTTTGCTTCCTCAGTTGATAATCTTCAAATCCAAAGGGGAGTGGGTACCTCCACCAATGGCGCGGCCACTTTTGGTGCCAGTATTAATATCCAAACCGACACCAAAAGAGAAGAGGCATATGGAGAAACAGCTAATTCTTTTGGTTCCTTTAACACAAGAAAACATACCATCAAAGCAGGCACAGGCCTGATTAATGACCATTGGGCGGTAGATGCCCGGCTTTCGAAAATCAGTTCTGACGGATACATTGACAGGGCTTTTTCAGACCTTAGCTCCTATTTTGTTTCAGGTGGATATTACGGAGAAGATCATGTCTTCAAAGTCAATATTTTCTCCGGTGCGGAACAGACCTACCAGGCTTGGAATGGTGTGCCCGAAAACCTATTGGAAACCAACAGGACTTATAATAGCTATACCTATGAAAATGAAACTGACAATTACCAACAGGATCATTACCAATTTATCTATGCCGGAAATTGGGGGCAAAACCTGAAGGCTAATCTTGCACTGCATTATACCTATGGCCGCGGTTTTTATGAACAGTTTAGGCCTGAGGACAATTTGTCGGACAATTATGGCATTGCCCCAATTTCCATGGGAAACGAACTGATCAGCAGCACCGATATCATAAGAAGAAGGTGGCTGGACAATGATTTTTATGGTGGAGTGTTTTCATTTAATTACATCTCCACCAGCGGAAAATTGGA
Source organism: Cyclobacteriaceae bacterium (assembly GCA_040905205.1). GTDB lineage: Bacteria > Bacteroidota > Bacteroidia > Cytophagales > Cyclobacteriaceae > Cyclobacterium. The sequence continues at coordinate 1,758 of JBBDSB010000033.1, read as the reverse complement.
TGCTACTTTCGGAGGGGGTGCCAACCGCTATGATGGAGACCATTTTGGGGAAATCATCTGGATGGGGACATCTGGAGATACCGATATTCGGGACAGGTATTATGATAATGTGGCCATAAAGGACGACCGCCACTTATACACCAAAGCCACCTACGAATTAGGCGAAAAACTCTACCTTTTTGGGGATTTTCAAATCAGAAACATTGACTACTGGTTTGAAGGTACCAATAATGACCTTCGAAACATTTCAGGTTCTCAAAATTATGTTTTCTTTAATCCAAAAATGGGCTTGTCTTATGATGCGGGTGAGGGTAAAGTTTGGTATGTTTCTTATGCGGTGGCCAACAGAGAACCGGTAAGAAGGGATTTTACAGATTCCCCGATCACCGAAATCCCCCGACCCGAAACCCTTCAAAACATCGAAGCGGGTATCCGGGCCAAAAAAGGAAATCACCAGTACAGTGCCAACCTGTATTATATGGGATACAGAGACCAGTTGGTCCTGACCGGGCAATTAAATGATGTGGGTGCCTATATTCGGGAAAATGTAGCCAGCAGTTACCGGGCAGGAATTGAGATGGAGGCTGCCTTGGTCCTTTCTCCAAAGTGGACTTTAGGAGGAAACCTCGCCTTCAGCAGAAATAAAATTGCCACCTTTACAGAATACAGCGATGTGTTTGATGAAAATTGGGCTTTTGAAGGGCAGGAAACAACGGTTCATGAAAATACTGATATTGCCTTCTCCCCCAATATTATCGGAAGTGCAGTGATTGATTACAAGCCACTGAAAAACTTAGAAATCAGCCTGCTGAACAAATATGTAGGTGACCAATATCTTGATAATACCCAAAACCAGGGTAGAATGCTTGATGCCTTCTGGACGACAGACCTAAGGGCATCTTATTCCTTTTTGCCAGAAATTGTCAATCAAATTGATTTTACCTTTATGGTTAACAATATTTTTGATCAATTGTATGAACCCAATGGCTATACCTTTAGCTATTTTGTTCCGGCTGAAGCGGCAGGGGGAAGGGAATTGGTAACCGAAAATTTCTATTACCCTATGGCAGGCACCAATTTTATGGCGGGGATCAATATAAAGTTTTAAGTTTAAATCCTTACAATGACAGAGGTGTGGCATGGAAATCTACACCTCTGTTTAATCCCAGGCAATGAAGGGCTTAAACTTTCCGGCCATGTGTTTGCCTGATCAGCTTTCCTGCCAAATAAGGCGCATACCTGATAAAATTAACACTGAGCTTGGACATATGTGATGCCCCAAAAAGGCCCTGCACTTTTCTCCCGACCGCCAGCCTTGTTTTAAAAAATCCACTCCAATTTATTTTATATTCTTTATGAATATCTGACAATTCCTTATGCCTGATTACGGATTCAGCGGCTATTTTCCCGGTATGTATGGCAATGGCCATTCCGTTACCACAGAGGGGAGTAATCATTCCGGCTGCATCGCCCAGCATTATCATGTGGTTTTCTATAGGCATTTTTGGTGAAAAGCTAATCTCATTGATCACCTCCGGCTTTTCCCAAAGAAAGGTGGCACTGTCGAAAATTTCTTTTATTCTGGGGTTTGAAAAGAGGTGCTGCTCTTCCATCGATCCAATGCTTCCACTGGATTTTAATTGTCCTCTACCTGCCAGGTAACATAGGTTAAACAAACCGTTTTCAATCTTATTTATGCCAAGGTAACCGCCTGGAAAATTGTGTAAGGCCACCACATCTGGATCATGCTTAATTTTT
>JBBDSB010000032.1:0-62247 GCA_040905205.1 Cyclobacteriaceae bacterium | reverse complement strand
TGAGGTGAAATCTGGATGAACGGGTATAATAGGCATTATCGGGATCTATGCTTCTGAGGTCTTCTGCAGCCACCACAGATTGTTGGTAAGTAGCAGACATGACCATCTTCTTGATCAAGCGTTTGATATTCCATCCGTTTTCCTGGAAATCAAGGGCCAACCAATCCAGCAATTCCGGGTGACTGGGTAACTCTCCTTGCATGCCAAAATCACCAGTGGTATTTACTATGCCTCTGCCAAAAAATTCTTTCCAAATTTGGTTTACAAAAACCCTTGCGGTAAGGGGGTTGTTTTCAGCAAACAACCATTTTGCCAAACCAAGTCTGTTTTGAGGATATTCCGGTTCAAAGGACAATATTGATTCCGGAGTACCCGGAACTACTTCTTTACCATAAGCATTAAAAATACCTCTATCCAATATATAATTCTTTCGTAAAGTATCCAGTTCACCCATTACAGACACAATCAGCCTGCTAGTATCCTGTTTATTGACAAATGACAATACTCCATTGAGGTCTTCATCAGTAATTTCAATAAAAGGTTTTTTAGCATAGGAAGCTGGCGTACCTGTTAAAGGATCTATTGGTGAAGTCGAAGTCCTCAGCTCATCTATATTATTAAAAAAAGAAAACATTTTATAGTAGTCTTGCTGAGAGATGGGATCATATTTATGATCATGGCAGGCAGCACATTCAAAAGTCATTCCCACCAAGGCCTTTCCAACCGTATTGGTCCTATCCGTAACATAGGTTACCCTATATTCTTCTTCATCTACTGCACCCTCTTCTGTAATCTTATGGTTTCTATTGAAACCCGTTGCCAATATTTGCTCTTTGGACGGATTTTCCAAAAGATCACCTGCCAGTTGCCAGGTGATGAAGTCATCATAGGGAAGGTTTTTATTAAAGGCATGAATGACCCAATCCCTCCAAGGCCACTGGGTTCGGAAGTTATCCAATTGGTACCCGTAGGAGTCTGCATACCTGGAGACATCCATCCAGTATACTGCCATTCTCTCCCCGAAGGAAGGCTGTGCCAAAAGGCTATCTACCACTTGTTCATAGGCATTGGGGTTATTGTTCCTGGAGAAATTATCCATCAATTCAATACCCGGTGGTAAACCTGTCAAGGCAAAACTGATGCGCTTCAACAGCTTTTCCTTATCTGCCGGGTTATTGGGTTTTAAACCCAGATCTTCCTGTTTTTTTAGTATATAATAATCGATCTCATTTTGAGGCCAATCCGTCTGATCCACTTCTGGCAATTCAGGGTATTGGGGGACCTCAAAAGCCCAATGTTTCTCATATTGTGCACCATCATCGATCCAGGTTTTGATAAGATCAATTTCCCTTTCCGATAATTTAAGGTTGGATTCCGGTGGAGGCATCAGTTCACGTTCATCACTGGAATTTATTCTTTTGAAAACCTCGGATTGATGGGGTTTCCCGGGAACCAAAGCAAAGGCATTTGGATTTTCTGCCAGGGCCTGAAAGGCTTCCTCCTCTAAATCCAATCTTAATCCTGCTTCCCTTTTATTGCCATCCGGTCCATGGCAGGCAAAGCAATTGTCTGATAGAATGGGCCTAATGTGAAAATTATAACTCACCTTATCCGGAAACCTTTCCTGTAGGGCTATGCCTTCCTCAGAAGAATCACATCCATTAAGACCCAAAAGAAAGGTCAGCAATAATGCTGAAAATATGCCTTTGACCGTTTTAATCATTTCATTTTGATGGAAGGAAAACCTGGCGGTGCTATGATAAATACCGCCAGGTCTTTCAAATATTCGTAACACTCAATAACCTGGGTTTTGCTCCAAATCCCCTATCCTAATTTCTCTTAACGGAATGGGAAACAATAACCTTTCGGTTGTCACATTATAACTCATCTCGGGAAGATATGATTCACCAGCATAGAATTCTTTCAGGTACTCCCCATTTGCATTCATGACTTCGATCGCTTTGTCCGTGCGTATCAGATCCAGCCATCTTTTGTTTTCAAAGGCGAGTTCCACTCTCCTTTCATGAGCGATGATATCTCTGAGTAATTGTTGATTGGTTTCACCAACAGCATCCAAACCTGCCCTTGTCCTCACCTGATTCAAATACTCCAGTGCTTCACCTGATCTGCCCTGCTCATTCAAGACTTCAGCCATGGAAAGCAAGGCTTCGGCATAGCGATATACCGGGAAGTTGTCATCTGTATTCCGCTCAAGTGCATGAGGGTTCAGGTATTTCTTGATAAAGGGATAAGTTCTTTTACCCGGCGTTGGTACATAGTCTACCGGACTTTTCAACTCATCAATAAATAGATTACCTATTTGTCCTGTACCTTCCACTATTCCAATGGAAGCTTCTAATCTTTCGTCTCCATTTTCATAGGCATTGATCATTTCGAAGGTAGGTGTATTCCAGCCCCCTCCCTGAAGATTCTGGGACGATATGCCAGTTATTAAGCTAACATCTGCTGATAAGGGAAGAAATGGATAAAGAAAATCACTATTCTGTCCCTGGTTTCCCTCCTGATATTGGATTTCGAAAATCGATTCCACACTGTTTTTATTGCTTAACCTATAGACATCCCCGTAATCGTCCAATAAGGCGTAACCCATTTGGATGACTTGACTAAGCTCCTCTTCTGCGTTGGGATAATCCTTCATGGTCAAATATACATCTGCCAATAACATGCGTGCCACTCCCTCATTTGCCCTTCCATTTTGGGGGAAGGATACCGGTTCAAGGCGGGCTATGGCCGCTTCCAGATCGCTAATAATGGCTTGGTAAACCTCATTGACGGATGCTCTGGGAAGGTAGGCATCGCCAGCCCCTTTTACTGCAGTAAGATAAAGGGGAATCCCTCCAAAGTACCGTACAAGGTCGAAGTAAAACAAAGCCCTCAAAAAACTGGCCTGTCCATAAATCCTATCAATGGCTTCCTGATTTAATGCAGATCCCTGAATTAAATCCAAGATTTCATTGGTCCTTGCAATTCCAACATAACAGGAATTGTATTTATTGGCGACAGTCCCACTGTTCACATCATCCATAAAAAAATCTGCGTATTCCCGTTCGATGTATTGAGGACCCCTGTTGGTAATATTAAATTCCATATGGGTATTATCTGATCTCATTTCCCCCATTACCCATGAAGCGATGGAGCCTTTGGCTCCCCTTACGGCAGCATAGGCACCAACCATTGCCTGGTTGAAATGTTCTTCGGTTTGATAAAAGTTGCCGGAGGTAATGGAACTTTCAGGTACCAAATTCAGGAACTCTTCAGAACATGACGAAATAAAGAGTATGGCGAGTATTGTTGCTAATTTTCTCATTTTTTTCAGAATTTAGAGTTAAAAATTCAGGTTAATACCCAAGGCATAGGTGCGGGGTATGGGGTAAGGACTGATATCCACCCCTTCCTGAAGGCCATTCAGTCCCCGCCAACTTGATTCAGGGTTTGGCCCCTTATAGGGAGTCAATACAAATGCCTGCTGAATACTGGCAAAAACCCTGGTTGACCCCACATGTTTAATGAATTTAGGAAGGGTATAACCAAGGGTAATGTTTTTCACTGTCAAGTGAGAAGCATCTAAAGCCAACCTGTCCTGAACATTTCTGGGAAACTCTGTGGTTCCGGATAATGATCGTCCAATAATTCCGTCACCTGGCTCTTCAAGAGATCTCCACCGATTCATCATGTAACGTTCTACATTAAAAATCCCTTCAAGGGTTTCAGACCATTCCGCCAAAGAATAATACATCTTTCCCCCGTATGAACCTGCCATTACAATGTTCAAGTCAAAGTTTTTATAATAAAAATTATTATTGAACCCGTAAAAGAATTTTGGATTCGGATTACCTATATAGGTTTTATCGTCCACATCAATTATCCCGTCATCATTGATATCTTTAAATCTGATAGTACCTAACTGGGATGTTACATGCTTTGGCTGTGAATCAAATTCCTCCTGCGTCTTATATATTCCATCAAATACATAACCATAAAACTGACCTATGGGTTGGCCTACCTCGGTTTTCCAGATGGTGGAAGAATAATTTCCTATACCTCCTATAGGGGTGTTGTTGGTTCCCAATTGAATTACCTTGTTTCTGTTAAAGGAGATGTTGAAATCAGAGTTCCACTTGAATAATCCTCCTTCAAGAACCCGGGCATTGACCCCGAACTCATACCCCCAGAAATGAAACTCTCCAATGTTATCCTGTATATTATTGAAACCGGTTCCGCTGGGAATATCCACCTGGTAGAGCATGTTGGTCGTTCTTTTGTCATAATAATCAAAGACCATGGAAAGTCGGTCGTTGAACAAACCCACGTCCAATCCCAAATCAATACCAACTGTGGTTTCCCAGGTCAGAAATGGATTCCCAATGGATACTGGGCTTCTTCCCTGCGCCAGAGCACCACCAAATACATAATTAGTAGACGAAATATTTCCAAACTGGCTGTAGTTTCCAATGTTAAAGTTTCCCGCATGTCCATATTCACCCCTGAGTTTGAGGTAGCTCAGCTTAGACCAATCCATCATAAAATCCTCATCAGAAATGATCCATCCTGCAGATACCGCGGGGAAGGTACCCCACCTGTTCTCAGAGCCAAACCTAGAGGAACCATCTCTTCTTACTGATAAGGATAATAAATATTTTCCCTTATAGTTATAATTCAAACGGCTGAACATGGAAAGCAGAGACCATTCAGACATATTGTTGCTTCCGTACCGGATCGCTGCCGCATCGATCCAGGGAACCTCATTATCAGGGTAACTGGTACCTGTAAGGACATTGGCCTCCTGGTTGAATTTTTGGGCCGAATAACCCACCAAGGCGTCAAGAAAGTGATTGTTAATATTTTTGGAGTAATTCAATGTGTTTTCTGTTAGCCAAGAGTAGTAATTTCCTGTGCTATAAGATCCTGTGGCCAATTTGGGCGGCGGGGAGAATATTCCACCTGCCGTGGAGGGATTAAATACCCTTCTTTTACTGCTGCCCAAATCAACGGAAACTGAACTTTTAAAGAAAAAATCATCCATGATATCCGCTTCTAAGTAAGCATTGGACAGAATTCTGGTGGTGGCCGATCTGTCTATGGTTTCCAGCATTGTTTTTTTCCAATTGGGGAAGGTAAACAAACCGGGGCCGGTAAAACTTACTCTTTGGTTTCCATTCTCATCCACATCATCCGGTGAAAATATCGGAGGGGTTATGACGGCTGAGTAAAGAATACTATAAAAACCGTCTGTAGCCTGATTCCGGCTAAGCTGGTGGGTGGGGGCCAGATTCAGGCCAACCCTGATATTATCATTTATCTTATATTGATTGTTGGATCTAAGGGAAAACCGTTGGAACCCGGTATTGATTACCACACCCTCTTCATCAAAGAAGCCCAAAGTCGTCGCTGAACTAAAATTGTCTTTATTGGCTAACAACGACACATTATAACTGTTTTGTTTTCCTGTTTGCAATAATTCGTCATACCAATCGGTATCTGGTCCAGTGTAGGCTTCCGGATTTTGATAGAGCTCGGGAATACCTCCGGTAAACCCTTCGTAACGAATTTTATCTTCATAAATGGCCCTCCTGTCTTCAAGAAATTCTCTGGCATTCATCAATTTTGCCCTGCCTCTTTGAGGCACCTGGGTGACACCCTGGATGACGTTGAGCTGAACCGAGGTTTGGCCTGGTTTGGCCCGCTTGGTGGTGATCAAAACCACGCCATTGGCGGCTCTTGAACCATATAAAGCAGAAGCAGAAGCTCCTTTTAAAACTGAAAAGCTTTCAATTTCATTTGGATTGATGGTGTTGATATCTCCCACAATTGGAAAACCATCTACTACATAAAGTGGATTATTGCCTGCATTGATGGAAGCAGCGCCTCTTATCCTTACGGCCATTCCCCCGCCAGGTGTACCTGAAGCCTGACTGATCTGTACCCCGGCCATTCTGCCCTGAAGTTTCTGGACAAATTGACCTACTGGCTGGTCTTCCAATTGGTCGGCTTCTACAGAGGTAATAGATCCGGTTACTTCCCTCTGTTTTTGGATGCCATATCCGATAACAACAAATTCTTCCAATCCTTTTATATCATCCTCCAATTTAATATCAATGACACTTCTTCCATTAACAGGAACCTCAATGGTTTGATAACCTATAGAAGATACTACCAAGATATCATCATCATTGGGGACATTTAAAGTATAATTTCCATCAATATCAGTTACGGTACCAATGGTGGTACCTTTGACCAAAATTGTGACTCCAGGTAATCCCAGATTATCCGAGGAAGAAACGACTTTCCCATTTACTTCTCTTTCCTCCTCCGTAATTTTTACCTCGATTCTTTGACCCAATTGCTCCGGCCTGGAAATACTGATGTTGTTATTTATTTGCTGGAATGCCAATTTGGAAGCACGTGAAATTTCTTTAAGGATTTCTTCCACTGTTGCTTTTTTGAATTTCTTACTGAACCTTTCATTTAAAAAATCATCCTTGAAATCAAAAGTAAAAACAAAATCTGTTTTGGATTCAATATCAGCAAAAACTTCTTTCAGTGTCACATTCTGATAGGAAATTTCAATGTGAACTTTTCGCATGCTCATTGCCTTTTGGGCATCGGCATCGTGGGCGATGGTGAAATTCACCAGCAATAATTGGCACATTAAGCCAAGAAATGAATAATTTGCTGCTTTCAGCAAATTTCTTTTATACATTTTCTTCATAATAATAAGATTATAGTTTGGGTAAAGGCAAATTGTTTTTCCTAATAAATATTGTAATTGAAATCCTCTTTAATCCTGGCATATAAACATAGCCTTTATCGGATTACCAATTAACCCGATATTCGATAGGTGCATTCTTGTTTTATTTTCCCATATAATAGATTTAAAAGGTGAGAACAACATTTTTATTGGTAAGCTCAAACTCAATATTTTTATTAAAACAAATATCCCTTAAAACATGTCTAAGGCTTTCGTTTTTATACCGGGCCCTAATACTCCAGTCAGAGGGAGGAGCACCATTGAAATGGAGATCCACGCCATACCACCTTTGAATCAGTAGACTAAAACCATTATAATCATTTCCATTAAATATCAGTATCCCTTCTTTCCATCCAAAGGTGGTCTCATAATCAAATTTCTTCCGGGAAAATTGGCCATGCGCTCTTGAAATATCCAATTCCTCGCCTGGACTCAGGAAAGCACTTTGACCCTGGTTAATTTCATTCACCTTCAACTTTCCTTCCAAAAGGGATACCCTTATAGACTGATCTTCCGGAAAATTTTTGACATTAAAGGAAGTCCCCAATGCTTCAACCAAAACCCCCTCACTTAATACCAAAAATGGTTTTTCAGCGTTTTTTGCCACTTCAAAATAAGCCTCACCCTGAATTTTAACCAACCGGACCGAATCACCGAAAATAGCAGGGTGTTTCATGATACTTTGTGCATTTAACCATACCTTAGTTCCATCAGGTAATAAATGGGTGGATTTCTGACCTCCCGGGTTTTTTTCATTTATCCAAGTGATTTCTTTCGGAACCGGATTATTTTTCTCCATGAAGGTGGTAAGCCAAATCCCGGAAAAAATCAAAAAAAGTATAGCCGCCACTGTCCACCAACCTTGATTTGATGGGTAAGTTTTAATTAGGCCACGGTTTTCAGGTCTCTTTTGGGTTGCCAATGCCCAAATTTGATCTCTTCTTTTATTATTCTGTTTAGAATCATGTAAATCCTGTTTCTCCGACCAGATTTTCTTTATTTCTTCAAAAGCTATCTTATTTTCCTCAGAAGTGTTGGACCAAATTTTTAATGCTTTGTATTGCTTCTCAGAGGCCTCTCCTCTTAAAAATACCAAAATCAGATGGTCTATTTCATCAAAATCTTCTTCCATGTTCAAACTTTATAATCTAATAACTGTTTATCTCTCCTGAACCCGTAATGGAAATAAAAAAAATCCCCATTAATTTTTATTTTTAAGAATATATACAAATAATTTGGGTTAAACTATGTCCATAGAAACAAGAAAAATGCTTATTCTCAAAATTATTATCAACCGGAAAAAAGAAAAGAAAACGCTTAATTGACAAACATTTCATCAATCAGCAGAAGGGCAGATCTCCCTTTATTTCTATGCCAGGAGGGCAATTCTTTTACTGTTTTACCAATGACAACCAGGCATTTTACTTTTACGGGATCCATATTTGCGGTAACCAACTGGATATAGGGTTTGCTTTCCTCCTGAGGTAATTCCGGCATCATTTTTCCGAGTAAATTCATATCGTCTTTGCTATTTCCTCCCCAAATCTCAACTTCAATGGGTGGAAAAATAATGGTTTCGGGCTCCACCAAAACATTCATGCCCACAGAAGAAACCTCGACTGCCTCATCATATTCCATATACAATTCCATATCTTCTTTGGAAAAACCGGCCCAGTTATTTGCCCAAGCGGGACTGTTGGCATTGAATCCACCGAATTGACCATCGAAAAAAGTAGCAGATCCATCTGCCGGATGGACCCTGTTCAAACGTGTTATTAGGGCAACCGAATCCGGTGGGAATTTATTCTGGTAAAAGCGGAAGGTGGCAGTGGGGCTCCCATACCAACCCTCCTTAAAAGCTTTGACATTGATCACTGTGGTCCGATTTACCCAAATATCTCCCTTTTCAAAAACCGGGGATTCAAGGCTGTCCGGTTCAGACCCATCAAGTGCATACCTTAAGGTTACATTTTCTATGGGATGCCCCATATCCAATTCCAGGGAGTCATAGAAGATTGTGGATTGGTTTTTCAGCATTGGGATATTCAGCTTAATTTTATGATCATCCAATCCTTCCCTACCGGCTACAATCTGTATCTGTTTAAATTCATTTCGCAGGGCATCTAAATCCTCGGTATTTACTGGCGTATTCCATACTGTAATTGTTTGAAGACTCTGTAGATTATTGAGATGGGTTCTTAAATCTTCGGTCCTTATCTGAGTACCCGATAAAGACAAATGCTCCAGGTTTTTCAACGTATACAATTCAACCAATCCATCTCCTGTGATCTCGGAAAAATTCAAATTTAAACGTTCCAGGTTTTCAAATTGACCTACGGTTTTCAGTTCTTCATTTCCGATAGGGATTTTACTGAGACTTAGAAAAACAATCTGTTCTTTGATGACCTCCAATTCCTTAATCATTTCCTCCGAATAGGCATTTGCATTAAAAAGCGTCACATCCAAAGCCGGAGAATCTTTGCTTAATGGCCGGATCACCCTGTATTCATTATTGAGGCTTTTCAGCAAGTTTACATCCGGCATGTCAAAATCATATACCTTTTCTTCAGGAGTAGGGTTCAACAAATTGGTGGATATTAACCTTAAGGAATCGTTTTCCGGCAATGCCAAAACCCGCATTTCAAAGTCAGCCTTGTTTTGTATCCAAAGCTCTAAAAGAAGTTTTTCTTCTTTAGTGAGTTGGGGCTTTCCAGAAGGGGGCATGTGTTCTTCTTCCTCCATGGGTAAGGACAGTCTTTCGATCATCAAACTTTGATGGATATCTCCTGGTTCGAACAATTTCCCTGATTTCCCCCCCTTTAATATGGATTCCCTATCGGTCATGATCAACTCCCCTTTGGCCTTACTTTCATTGTGGCAGGAATTACATTTTTTTTCCAGAATGGGCATCACCAAATGGTCAAAGACCACCGCTTCCTCAATGGGAACATTGATGATTCTGGCCTGAAGGATCGGTCCAAATATAAAATCTTCCCCATGAGTAAGGGCGGCACCAAAATGACCTGCTAAAATAATAGTTAGTCCCATAATCGAAGCCCCTCCTCTGGCCAAATTTTGCCGATACCACTTTTTTTCTCTGATAAAATACATAATGGAGGCCAGGAATACTATCGATGCCCCTGACCACTTATGCCAATTCAATGCTGGCCCTCCATATCCTTCCTCAAGAGAAAGAAATAAGCCCATCAAAGCCGCCATTCCTGCAGTAATTACAGAAAACAAAAATAAATGGGTAAGGAAAGTTTGGTAAAATCCCTCCATACGAAATTCTTTCCGAAACCTGAAAAACTCCAAAACCATAGCCAAATACAACAATGCTATTGGAAAATGGAGGATCATGGGGTGCAACCTTCCAAGAGGTTGCAACCAAAATGGAATTTCAATGTACTTTTCTAAAATCAAAAAATACAAAAGCAGGACGTTCAAGAAAAATAAAGTCCTTTCAGCGATAATTTTGTAATTGCTTCTCATATTTTACACCAATTTACAAAACCAACTATACCAAAATGTCATTGATGACCGTTCCGGACACATCGGTAAGTCTGAATCTTCTCCCCAAATGTTTGTAAATCAATTTTTCGTGGTCAAGGCCCAATTGGTTTAAGACCGTAGCCTGAAAATCATGTACATGAACAGGATTCCTGGTGACATTGTAACCCAATTCATCCGTCTCACCATAAACAATTCCGGGTTTTACGCCCCCCCCGGCCATCCAAATGCTAAAACACCTGGGATGGTGATCTCTTCCGTAATTATCTTTGGTCAATTTTCCCTGACTGTAATTGGTTCTACCAAATTCTCCTCCCCATATGACCAATGTTTCATCCAATAAGCCTCTTTGTTTGAGATCTGTAACCAAGGCTGCAGAGGCTTGATCCACATCTTTGGCCTGGTGGGTGATTTCATAGGGGAGGTTTCCATGCTGGTCCCAACCTTGATGATACAACTGTACGAACCTGACCCCACTTTCAGAAAGTTTTCTTGCCATTAGGCAATTGGCAGCATAAGTTCCCGGTACCAGGCAATCCGGACCATACAGCTTGATCACACTATCGGGTTCCTTGGAAAGATCCATGATATCCGGCACCGTGGTTTGCATCCGGTAGGCCATCTCATATTGTTGGATTTTGGCATTAATTTCCGGATCTCCAAATTTTTCGTAAGACATATGATTAAGTTCTGCCAAGTTATCCAGTATTTTCCTTCTTTCGCTCCTACTCATTCCTTTGGGATCACTAAGGTATAATACCGGATCTTCCCCGCTGCTGAATTGTACGCCCTGATGAACAGAATCCAAAAACCCATTGGTCCACAATTTGGAATAAACACCCTGACCGTTACCAATTCCCCGGGAAAGCAATACGGTAAATGCCGGAAGGTTTTTGTTTTCACTGCCCAGGCCATAACTTAACCAGGCTCCCATACTCGGCCTGTTTCCCTGCTGAGCACCGGTTTGAAAAAAAGTCAGGGCGGGATCGTGATTAATGGCTTCTGTATGCAAAGACCTTACGATACAAATATCATCTACGATTTTTGAGGTGTAAGGAAACAAATCACTGATCCAGGCACCGGATTCCCCATACTGGTTAAATTCTGAAAAGGAGCCTACCAATGGGAAAGAAGCCTGGTTGGCCGTCATTCCGGTGAGCCTTTGACCCCCTCTAATGGATTCTGGCAAATCCTGCCCGAGCATTTCTTTTAATTTTGGTTTATAGTCAAAAGACTCCAATTGGGAAGGAGCCCCATTTTGAAAAAGGTAAATGACTCTTTTTGCCTTAGGAGCAAAATCAGGTATAGCCGCAGCCAATTCTCCACCCATTTGAGTATTGCCCTTAAACAGGTCAGGCATTAACAAGGATCCCAATGCTACGCTGCCTAACCCCAAGCTCATCCTGGAAAGGAATTTTCTTCGGTTTAAATTTAAATGGTGTTCTATAATATCTTTTTCCATATCAGGTTTTAGAAATTGTCTCTTCCAAATTATATATGGTGGAAATGACCTGCATCATTGAGGCCAGTTCCACTTTGTTTAAGGTATCATCTAAGGGGAACTCTCCCACACTTACCAAATCCTTGGCATCTTCTCTTTCCATGGTTTCTAATTGCCCCTTATGGTATTTGTTCAATACTTCCATTTCCCTATCTATAGGATACCTACAGACAATCAAACGAAACGCTTTTCTGATTTTTTCCTGGACCGTCGTTGGCTCCTGCAATAATTTACCTGCAAGCACCCTGGATGCTTCCAGCATTGTAGGATCATTTAACATCACCAATGCCTGCAGTGGTGTATTGGTGATCAATCTTTCCACCTCACATTGATCCCGGTTGCTGGCATCAAAAAGCGTCATCGCCGGCGGTGGTACAGTACGCTTGATAAAATTATACAACCCTCTTCGGTAAAGGTCCGATCCATGGTCCTGTTTGTATACCGATAGAATGCCCCTTCCAGATGTGGCACCCTCCCACAATCCGGATGGTTGGTAAGGTTTGACACTCGGTCCCCCTATGGTTTGATCCAAAAGACCACTACTTGACAAAATCAAATCACGTACAAATTCAGCCTTCAACCTAAAACGGGGTGCACGGCTAAGAAAAATGTTTTCCGGATCCCTTTCTCTCTTCTCATCACTGATCACCGCAGATTGTTGATAGGTTGCTGATGTTACCATCTTTCTTATCAGGCGTTTAATATCCCAGCCATTCTCCATAAAATCCAAAGCCAGCCAATCCAATAGTTCGGGGTGACTGGGTAGTTCCCCCTGCATACCAAAATCACCTGGTGTGGCCACTATGCCTTTACCAAAAATCTCCTGCCATATTTGATTGACAAATACCCTTGCGGTTAAGGGGTTTTTTTTATCAAACAGCCATTTGGCCAGTCCTAAACGGTTTCTCTCCAATTCAGGATCAAATGAGAGTAAGGATTCAGGTGTGTTCGGTTTTACAACCTCCCCATGGGCTTCATATGATCCCCGCTCCAAAATATAGGAAGTTCGGACTGAATCCAATTCTCCCATGATGGAAACGATCAATTCGGTGGTATCCTGTTTGTTAATGAAAGTAAGGATGGATGCCACATCTTCATCAGTAATCTCCATCAATGGCATTTTAGCATAAGTTTCTGGTCCTCCAACTACGGACTCAATTCCCTTCTCCTTAATATTGTTGAAAAATGAATACAATTGGTAATATTCTTTTTGGGAAATTGGATCATATTTGTGATCATGACAGGCCGCACATTCCATGGTGATTCCGATCAGAGCTTTTCCAAAAGTATTTGTTCTATCAGTAACATACATGACCCTGTACTCTTCATCCACTATTCCCCCTTCTTCGGTAATTTTATGATTGCGGTTAAATCCGGTAGCCAACAGTTGTTCTTTGGAGGGATCGGGAAATAAATCTCCTGCAAGTTGCCAGGTGATGAACTGGTCATAGGGCATATTTTCATTAAACGCATGGATCACCCAGTCTCTCCATGGCCATTGGCTTCTATAGCTGTCATCCTGAAAGCCATGGGAATCGGCAAACCTGGCAATGTCCATCCAATAAACCGCCATTTTTTCACCATAGGCGGTACTTTGAAGCAATTTGTCTACCATATTTTCATAAGCCTGTTTACTGTCATCAGCCAAAAAAGCATCCATCATTTCCAAACTTGGAGGCAGTCCCGTCAAATCAAAACTCAGTCTTTTCAATAGACTTTCCTTATCGGCCAATTCATTAGGAAGAAAACCTCTTTCATCCAACTTTTTAAGGATAAAATGATCAATTTCATTATTTACCCAATCCTTGTTTTCTACTTCGGGGATTATAATTTCCCCAGGAGGTACAAGGGACCAATGGGGTTCATATTCGGCCCCCTGGCTAATCCATTTTTTGATCAAGCTGATGTCGAATTCAGTAAGTTTCAAATTGGATTCAGGAGGCGGCATTTTTACGGATGGATCATCTGAGACCAGTCGGTTATACACTTCAGATGAGTTGGGTTTACCTGGTACCAGAGCATGTGCATCAGGGGTTTCCTTCAGAGCACCGAAAGCTTCTTCCTGGATATCCAACCTTAATCCAGCCTCTCTTTTATTGGCATCAGGGCCATGACAGGCAAAACAATTGTCTGATAAGATTGGCCTGATATGGAAATTATAACTTACCAAATCAGGTAGTTGGCTGGGCGAATTTCCAGTATCGCCAGCCTCTTTATTGTCACATGCCTGAAAGAAGGGTAATGAGATAATTAAAAATAACCAGTAACCATAAATATATTTATACATAACCATTCAATTAGTTGCAATTACAAATTCAACTTAAAACAAAAAAATCAAAACCAGCAGTTCAGGACCTTAAATTTATGTTTCTATATCAATTTAAAGCCAAACCTTCCTGGCATAACACTTGTTTTGAAAAGAACCAAAACATGCCTGCTTATTAAAACCAATGAAATGGGAAAAACCCGTAAATTTTAATTAAATAAAAATATTTTCCTGAATGGCCACTTAAAAAATTTTGCCTGGAATCATAATACAGTTCCCATAGATAAAATTACATTGTCAATAATTTCATTATTCCCCATTTATCAAAAATCAAGATATACCAAAAACCTGAGATTCGGGCTCAGATCGTCTTAAAAAACAGACTAAATCGTCAAACGAACCCTTTTTGGTAGGTTTTGGAGGCGGGAAAGGGTGTGGCAGTCTCGTCTGCTTAGGGATTCCCACAGCTTTCTCGGCTCAAAGCCCTCTCTAAGCCTACCGATGACGGGTTTGTTAAAAAATCGGATTTCAATAAGTTGAGAAATACGCATCGTCATTTCGATTTCTGCATTTCAAAAAATGTTAATTCTCGGAATGGCGGTTTTTTCCTGAAATTAAGTCGAACTTAGTTTAAAAAGTTTTTCACCAACTTTTTTCCTCCCTAAATAATGTCCAATTTTTTCTCTGAAACCCTTAATGGCAAGCTTTAGATGCACTTCCACGGTCCGTTCAGAAATTTCCATGATTTCGCCTACTTGTCGATAAGTTAATCCATCTTCTCTGATCAATTGAAATACCATTTTTCTTTTTTTAGGCAGATTATTGACCAGGGATTGGATGAAGTGGTTTAATTCTTGTTCTTCCAACAATTCATGGGGAGTAATTGAATAAACAAAAAGATCATTATCCTCATCCGGACACTCGATCCTTAATTCCCTTTTTTGTTTAATCATTTTGGTAAGGGATTTATTTTTAACAGCCGTATAAAGGTAGGCTTCAAAATTTTTCATTTTGAAAATGCGTTCTTTATCCATTACCAAATTGGTCAATACTTCTGAAACTACATCTTCAGACAAACCTTTATCATTTAAAATGAAATTTGAAAAATTAACCAGTTTGGAATAGTAGATATCAAAAAATTCATTAAAAGCATTTTTATTCCCATTGGCAATGAGAGTGAATAATCTTGAATTATTTTGGGTGTGATTCATTTTTTACCTAGATGAGCAAAGTGAGTGACTCAACCTCCTATCAACAGAAAACGAATAATTAAATTTGGGCAATCTCACCTTCAGAATGATTATTAACATTTCAGTTAATTTTCGGGATATCACAAATTAAATTTATGACATTAATTTTGGTTCACAATAATTTTCTTCAAAACATTAATGTTTTGAAGCAAAACAAAGAATGAAAAATCATTCAATTCATGTAATTCAGATCTTTTTAAGGATACAAAATTAAAACCTTAAATCCGCAGTAAACTCAGAAAATTAACTGGATTTAAAGTGATTAATCCTTCCAGTTTTCACCCTTGAATTTAATAAGTATCTTACTATAAAAAAAACCTGGATAAATATCATGGTCCAAATAGAGAAAAAGACCTTCGGGGTTTTTGGAAACATAAAGGTCAGTGCACCAAAACTTTTGAGATCTTCGGGATCATGAAATTTATGGATTTTAGATATTACTTTAATTTCGAGTCTTTTTCGCTTTTGATAATTTTTGGGAGGTCGATATTCCAAAGCTCATTCCTTGGGCAATTCTTCTAAATATCCGGATACAGCCTCAATTAGTTCTTTTCCAGCGGTTTGGGTAATTTCCGGTAATCCGGATGGCCCTACCTCAGGTGCAGAATGGGTATGGGTGACCGTCCACCACAAATTTTCGGGATCAATTCCCAACTCATCATGGATCCTGGATGCCACCCGATCATATTCAGCAGGAGAAACAAGGCAGATATCAGTGGATACCAGGCAGAAAATCTCTTCCCCATCATCCAAAAGTAAAATCCTATGATAAATCCGGTCATGCACACCTGTGGATTTTCTGGGGCCATAGCCTAAAAGCCATTGACTGTCATCCGGAGTAATGTCCATTTTCACCACTGCGGCTTTGATGTTCTGAGCCATGCTAAACCTTTGGCCGAAGACCATCCAGGACATAATTAGAAATGTAAAAAATAAAAGGGTTTTAAACTTGTAAATAACCATTGGGTAATCAGGGGTTTGGTTGAAGATTGAAGAATTATAAGCACTTAATGGGATAATCAGGATGGTTAATTGAGGTAAAAATATAGGGATAAAATCTGCAAAAACCTATCATAAAAAAATTAAAAGATGTATTATTGCAGTGTGGACTCAGGTCGTTAGCTCAGTTGGTTCAGAGCGCTGCCTTGACAGGGCAGAGGTCACCAGTTCGAGCCTGGTACGACCTACTTATTTATCCTCAATTTGTCTATAACTGTTCACCAGGGCATTCAGTCTTTTTACCTCCTCTTGCAACCGTTCTATTTTATCCAATAAATGTGCAACGGCCCCCAAGCCCTCAATGTTGATTTGCATTTCATCATGCAATCTCAACAACTTTTCCAATTTTCCCAATTGGTCCTGTGATAGATAATATTCTTCTTCGATCACTATGGTTTCGCAAATCCCATGGTCACAAAGGGAATGGATAAAACTTATTTCTATCTGGAAAATATCACAAAACAGGTTGAGGGGAATAAATTCATTCCGATCTGCTATCATGTTTTTCTCATTTTCGACAATTGTTTAAACAGTGTTTTTTCTTCTTCACTAAGGTTTGTTGGAACGGCAACTTCGTAAGTCAGGAACAAGTCTCCAAATTCACCTTCTTTCCTGTAAACAGGAAAACCTTTATTTTTAAGTTTGACCTTAGTTCCGCTTTGGGTACCTTCAGGGACTTTTAGCTTTACTTTTCCATTAAAAGTATCCACTGTCACCTCTCCCCCCAAAACTGCGGTAAAAAGATCAATTTTCTCCGTTTTATAAAGATTTTTTCCTAATCGTTTATAAACCGGATCGTCTTTTACTTTAAAGGTTATGTAGAGATCTCCATTGGGCCCACCATTGGCTCCGGGGGCTCCATGGCCTTTAATTCGGATGGTTTGCCCATCCTCAATTCCGGCATGAATGGTTATTCTAATCTTTTTTCCATTGATGTCCAAAGTCTTTTTATGGGTGGTATAAACGGCTTTCAATTTAAGTTCCAAATGGGCATTGAGGTCATGACCTTTAAACCGGATATGGGATTCCCTCCTTCCCTGTCCGCCAAAAAGGGATTCAAAAAAATCAGAAAATCCCCCTTGACCAAAAGCCTCATCAAAACCGCCTCTATCTTGGGTTTGGCGATGGAACTGGGAACCACCCTGCCTTCCTGCCTGTTCGAAAGCTTCCGCATGTTTCCAGTCTTTACCATACTGGTCGTATTGCTTTCTTTTTTCAGGATCACTGAGCACCTCATTGGCCTCATTGATTTCCTGGAATTTATTTTGAGCTTCAGTATCGTTGGGATTTAGATCCGGGTGGTATTTCCTTGCCAATTTTCTGTAGGCTTTTTTGATTTCCTCTTGGGAAGCGGATTTGGACAATCCCAGGACCTTATAATAGTCTATATAATCCATTGTAAAGGCAACTATTTAAACCTACCCATTCTTTGGCCAGGTGTTGATATTAATAAGGTATTTCAATTTAAATAAAACCAACAAAAAGAGTTAAAATTGTTCCAGGATTTTAATTCTTTTTTCAATGGGTGGATGGGTGGCAAACAAACCCGTAATTGCTGACATCATACCGGAAGATTTATCCGGCCGATTTTCGATAAACAACTCTGCCACATCATCACTTTTAACAGATTCCACCTTATAGTTCCCTGATATTTTCCTCAGGGCGGATGCCAAAGCCCAGGGTTTTTTGGTCATCTCCGCCGCACCACTGTCTGCCATGTATTCCCGTTTTCTGGAAATGGCAAATCGAAATAACATGCTGAGCAAAAATGCCAGGAAAGCAATAACCATAGCAATCAATATGGCCCGATTATTATTCCTTCCCCCTCTCCTTCGACCTCCTCCAAATAACATGCTTCTGAATAAAATCTGGGCAAGAAATGAGAAGATACCGACGAAAATGATCGAAATAATTAGTAAACGCACATCCCTATTTCTGATATGCATCAATTCATGGGCGATCACGCCCTCCAATTCTTCATCATTCAGCTTCTCAATAATGCCACGCGTGAGTGTTACGGTATAGGTTTTTTCATTGATTCCACTTGCAAAAGCATTCAGGGCCTGGTCTTCAATGATCTTCACTTTTGGCATTTTCATACCTCTACTTATACAAAGGTTTTCTACCAAATTGTATACCCTCATATTTTCCTTTCTTTCGAGGGAATTGGATCCTGCGGCACTGCTGATCATTTTGGAATGGAAAAAAAATGCAATGAAAAACCAAATGGCTACCCCAATCAGAACAAGGGGTATGGTTTGCACGAAAATTTCATTAATATTTACAGCGGTTTGGTTTTCCTGAGGGGCCGTAAAGAATAAAAACGCATAAACTGCCGCTAAAATCAATATAGGAAAACCCAACAAGAGTAAAACAGATTTAAAATTGTTACTCCTAATCTGGGTTTGGATCCCAACATAATTGGCCATATACCTTGTTAAAATTTAATTTCCGGTGCTTGATCCAATCTTTCTCTTTCCGTCGTTCCTAAATCAAACATCTTTTCGGAATGAAAGCCAAACATCCCTGCGATCAGATTGGACGGAAAGGTTTGAACTGCTACATTGTACTCTTTGGTAGCGGAATTAAAATATCTTCTGGAAGCAGCCAATTTATTTTCCACATCCGAAATTTCACCCTGTAATTGAAGAAAGTTGGTATTGGCCTTGAGGTCAGGATATGCTTCAACCTGAATCCTTAAACCTTGAAGCGCTGCACCCAACTCCTGTTCCGCTTCAATTTTTCCGTCTATGGATGAGGCGCCCATGGCTTTGGATCTGGCCTCTGTTACCCTGGTCAAAACACCCGCTTCATGTTCCATATAACCTTTCACACTACTTACCAATTGGGGAATAAGGTCGTGTCTTTGCTTTAATTGAACATCAATATCGGCAAAAGCATTTTCGCGGTTAATTTTGTAAGACACCAATTTGTTGTAAAGGGAAATTACAAAAACCCCAATAACAACGGCAATGATTATTATAATAATTAAGGTCGTACTCATAAATGTGCTTAATTAATTCCTTTAAAATTTGAATATACTAAAATTAAGAATAATTCTTATCTTTAGAATCATTTAACTTCAATAATCAAACCATGAAAAAATACCTGGCACCCGGCATCATCGTCCTTTTCATTATTTTAGCCGGAATATTTTGGTGGAGATACTATTTTGTTTTTGCCGAAGGGGTGAAAGCAGGAAATTTGAATTATTTTGAAAAAAAGGGTTTTATATTTAAGACCTGGGAAGGAAGGTTGGTACAGGATGGCTTCCAAAGCCCTAACCCCGGAGCTTTACAAAGCAATGAATTTCGATTCAGTGCAAAAGGTGATTCAGTGGCTACCATGCTGGAAAGATCAGGTGGTCAGTTTGTGGAATTGAGGTATAAAGAATATTTAAATCCTATTCCCTGGAGAGGGGCCAGTAATTATGTGGTGACGGAAGTCCTGGAAATCGGAGATGAAAGAAAACAGGGATTGCCAATTCAATAAAAATTCACTTGGTTTCGATAAGGACAACTGGCCTTCCGGTCCACAAACTGAATTCATAGGAAAGGTAAATTCTTATTATGGAATTAAAACCGATAGTTATGAAGAGGATCGTGTCGGAACCATGCATAATGAAACCCAAAGGGACAATTATGAAAGCAGACATGATCCCGGAACAAAGGAAAGTGGGTTTATCGGTTAGGCAACCACTTTGTTTATAAACCATAAATCAAAAGGGCCGCTCAACGAAAACGGCCCTTTTTTGTGCTGATTCTTTATTTTTAAAGCGTTTTCCTATGCCCTGTCACCCAGTTTAAGACTTTTCATTTCTTCTTCCTCAATGAAGGGTTGTTTCCTTAGTCTTTTTCCGGTAGCCTTGTAAATGGCATTGGCAATCGCTCCTCCTGTGGGTGGTAAGGCAGGTTCACCCAAGCCCGTTGGATCGATGCCATTTTTCATAAAATGGGTTTCAATTTCGGGAACTTCCTTCATCCGGATCAACCGATAGGTATCGAAATTTTTCTGATCTGCCAGGCCATCGGTAAAAGTCATGTTGGTAAACATGGCATGACCCATCCCATCTACCATTCCACCCCTAACCTGCTGATCGGCACCTGTAGGATTGACCACAATGCCACAATCCGTCACCGCATAGATTTTATCCAAAACAGGGCTGCCTTCTACCATTTTAGCCTCTGCTACCTGGGCAACATATGACCTGTGGGAAAAATAAACACTAAAACCCTGTGATACACCCGGTTTTTTACCCCATCCTGATTTTTCTGCCACCATTTTTACCACGCCTTCCATTCGGTCAATATCATAATGGATTTCGCCTACCGGATCCTTTTTGGCCCTGTCCAGCAATTCCAATCTAAAATCAACCGGATCCTTTCCTGCGGCTTCAGCCACTTCATCCAAAAATGCCTGCTCCGCAAAAGCCAGAAAATTGGTAATCGGTGCCCTCCATGCGTTGGTGGTAATAGGTGATTTATACTCTAAAGATTCTATTAAAAGGTGATCAACTGAACCAGATGGGAAGTTATTTTCCCTGGTACAATTACCAGCATTAATTCCCACACCTCGGAGCTTGTATCCTATCATTTTATTATTTTCATCCAAAGCGGCTTCAAACCTGTATTTTACGGCAGGTCTATAGGCACCCCCGGTGATATCATCTTCCCTACTCCAGGTAACTTTTACAGGCACTTTCATGATTCTGGATACTTCTACGGCCTCTTCCGCAAAATCAGCCCTTAACCTTCTTCCAAAACCACCTCCCAACCGGGTCATTTCAACCGTAACTTTTTCAGGAGAAATGCCCAATAGCTCTGCAGCGGCATTTCTTGCCCGATCCGGGGTTTGGGTGGGGCCGATCAATTCTGCTCCATCCGCGGTCACATTGGCATAGAAATTCATGGGTTCCATAGGACTATGAGACAGGAATGGACATTGGAATTCACTTTTTATAATTTTGGCGGCATTACTAAATGCCATATCCACATTGCCATCTTCTCTTTTAACCTCCCCTTTGCCATTATTCAAAAGTTCGTCAAAAACCTCATTGTGATAAGCCGTACTTTCCAATTTGCCGTCTATGGGTTCATATTGGATTTTCAGTAATTTTCTTGCTTTCATAATGGGCCAGGTCGCGGTCCCAACAATGGCTACGTTATCCTTGAAGCTCACGATATCTTTTATGCCATTGATTTTCTTAGCCTCCTCTGCATCAAAGGATTTCAATTTCATACCAAATGGGGGGCGTTGGATCATGGCATTTAACATGCCTTCCTTATAAATATCCAGTCCATACAAAGGCTTCCCGGTAAACATCTCCCTGTTGTCCACATTTTTAACTGGGGTACCGATAATTTTGAAATCTTTAATATCCTTTAGTTTAACCTCCTCTGGTACCGGTACCTTGGACGCATCATTGGCCAAATCACCATAGGTGATTTTTTTGCCACTGCCCATATGAATAACCTGACCCAGCTCTGTTTTTAGTTCGCTGACATCTACATCCAATCGTTTGGCTGCGGCTTCGAGCAGCATATGCCTGGCAGTGGCACCTGCTTTTCTTAACCTTTCCCAAGAATGAGGCATGGCCCCAGAACCGCCGGTAACCTGACGGTCATACTTTTCGGTTTCCAAAAATGCCTGTTTTACCCTGACTTTTGACCAGTCAACATCCAGCTCCTCCGCCACGATCATTGGGAACGAAGTTTTGATATTCTGGCCCAGCTCAGGATTGGGAGAATAAATTATGATATGATCGGTTGGGGAAATAGAAAGATAACTATTAAAATTAAGTGCGCTATTGAGAATCTCTTCATCACTGACCACCTTCATGGTAGGAGAATCACAGCTTGACCAATTAAATCCAATAAAAAGACCACCACCTGCTGTTGCGGCAATTTTCAAGAAATCCCTTCTGTTTGTTTTTAATGCTTTTTCCATGATTATTTGGTTTTAGCTGAGGCCAACATTACTGCTTCCTTGATTCTATGATAGGTTCCACACCTACAGATGTTGGTATTCATACCATCTACGATTTCCTCTTCACTGGGATTGGGGTTTTTATTCAGAAGTGCCACTGCTGTCATGATTTGTCCGGATTGACAATAGCCACATTGGGCCACATCTACTTCTTCCCAGGCTTTTTGGACCGGATGATCACCATTTTCTGATAACCCTTCAATGGTGGTCACTTTATCTCCATTGATGGCAGAGACCGGAAGTACGCATGAACGGACCGCTTCATCATTGATATGAACCGTACATGCACCACATTGGGCCACCCCACAGGAATATTTGGTACCTACCAGTCCTAGATTATCCCTGAGCACCCACAACAAGGGGGTGTCTTCGTCTACGTCTACCTCGTATTTTTTTCCGTTAATTTGAAGTTTGAAATTAGCCATTTTTGATATTTCTTAGTGTTATTATTTGAAATGTAATTAATTATCTTTTGGAATTCAAATCTTCAACCTGATTTTATTGTTATTAATCGGCCAATTCAAATTATCTGCCCCTCTACATTGGTCAAATGATAACATTTTCAAATGATTCTTTTACCAAATTCAAATATCCTGATATCAATAATAAAAAAATTCGTCCTATTCTTTTGAAAAAGAATATATTATAATTAAATTTTGATCTAGAACCATACCACACTATTTTAAACTGTATTTAATTAAAATTCTAAACAGTCTTTGATTTCAAATGAACAGGTTTGCAGGACTTTTAATCGTTGCCCTTATTGCACTTTTAGTGATTTTATTCATAGTGAACCCGCAATATCTGGATAAAGTTTGGATGTGGCTGGTAGGTTTTATTGGTTATATCATCGTCTTGATTGAAAAAAGTGGAACAGCAATAAGAAACCTTTTCCGCACAAAACCTTCTGAAAACCAAACGGACTCTTCATCGGCCAGATCAGCTGCCCCGCAAGTAAAATCGGCACCTGGAAATTCCAGTCCCAATATTGAAGAAATAGAAAAGTCTCTGGAAGACAGGTTTCCAAGGGGCCAGGCATTGACAGCATGTGAAATAACCGTTTTGAGATATTCAGATGATGGAAAAACCACTTTAGGGTTGATTTTCATGAACAACAAATTTTTTTCCTACACACTGGAAGACACCCATTCTGATGAAAAAATATCGGGAAACACCCGGATTCCCGAAGGAATTTATCCTATAGAGCTGAATCGAAACCTCACCGACCTGACCCAAAGATACCGCAACCGTTTTCCTTGGTTTGAATTTCATCTTGAAATAAAAAACATACCGAATTACAGCCTGGTTTATATCCATATAGGCAATACCCATCAGGATACCAGAGGTTGTATTCTAATTGCAGATGGGGTCAATGCAGCAAATATGGAAAAAATGATTACGCATTCCCAAAGGGCATTCGAGCGGTTTTATAAAATCATTTATCCAAAATTGGCCTCCAATGGAAAAATGAGGATTCAAATTTTAAATGAAGATTGGTTTGAGCGGGTACAACTTCTTCCTGCCAAAGAAAAAGTCATTGCATAAAGAACCTGATTATGTTATTCTTTTATTTTAAATAATTATGAAAAAAGACGAAGAAAAGACTGATAAAAAATCTACGGAAAGTGGAATAACCTCAGAGCTAAAGTATATAGCTGTACATATTGGGTCAATCATTTTACTGACCTTGGCGGTATTAATTTTTATAGTACCCAGCTTTGAGGCTTCCAACAGGTCTTTTGCCAGTGGTTTTGTTATATTGATTGCGCTGACCTTTATGTATGGGATCGTCGCCCGCCATATCAGTCCAAAGGTCAAAGAAAGAAACGCTAATTTCAACCCCTATCACCACTATTTTTTTAAAGGAACGGTCATCCTTTCGAGCTTGTTGGTTTTGTTTGGAATATTCGGTGCATTTTTCGTTTACGTAGAACATGATAACTTATTTCAAGCGGTGGGATTGGCTACGGTGGTCATCTGGATCGCGGTTTTTTTAATTTATTTTATGTGGTCAGTTTATCATTTTAATATCAACTATGGATTAACTGACCAGGATTGGCAAAGAATTTACGATGCCAAAGACCGATATAGCCAAGGAATGCCTGTTAAGGAATCCGAAATGGAAACCCCGGATTACAATCCCTACAGAAGCCAGACTTTTGGTTTGCCCCCCGGCACGGTAAGAGGAATGATTGCATTTACCTTATTGATGGGGGGAATGTCGTTGCTAATCGTCAGTTATGGGTCTCAATATACGGGGAATGAAATGGCCTTGTTAAGGCAACAGTTTGAATTTTTCGAAACCGCCTTTCTCATGATGATTGCCTTTTATTTTGGAGATAAATCCCTTAAATACCTTAGAAACAGATGGACATCCAATCAACCAGGTGAAGAAAAAAAACCTGAAAACATCCAAAAACCTGGTAGTTCCCCCCAATCCGATGATCCCCGTATTTTAACAAAATTTCAGGAGGACGAATTGGCATTCCAGGAAGAAGATGCAGCATTTAAAGCCGATAATGAAGTTGAAATAGAGAAACCGCTCCATCAGCAGCGGATAAGCCTTTCCACTTCCTTTGAAAAGGGTGAAGAATTATTGGCCCAAAATGATGAGTATGTTCAAATCAAGGACAATGCCAACATCAAGATCCTAAGTGACATGGACATTAGGAATGCGCTGGAGGAATTGGAAAGCAAGGAGAAAATCAGACTTAGTTTACCTGTCATTAAAGCCATCATTTCCATAGAATCTTCCGGCAGAGGGCACCTTCAGAATGGAAATGCCAAAATACTATTTGAAGGCCATAAATTCTGGCATTGGTTAAAAACATTCAAAAAAGACCCTCAGGTATTGTCCATAGGAAAGGAACATCTCATTTACGAAAAATGGACAAGAAAGCATTACCGTGTAGGTGTTAAGGAATATGAAAGGTTCAAGGAGGCAAAGGCCATTGATGCAAAGGCAGCCATATATGCTACTTCCTGGGGCCTGTTTCAGATATTGGGTGAAAACCTGGAGGACAACATCAAAAATAGAAATTATAAAAGCCCGGAAGATTTTGAAGGCAGACAACATGAGTCAGAATATATTCATTTTTTGGATTTTCTGGAATTCATTAAAACCAAAAGGGTACGTGGATTTGCGCTTATTGATTATATATCGGAAACCAACAAAGGAAATTATGATTGGGAATCTTTTGCCTATGGTTATAACGGTAGTGGCTACAAAGTCAACCAGTACCATATCAAAATGAAAAACAAATACGAAGAATTTAAAAGGGAGGAGGTATGACGAAGGTTCCCACTAATTGGTTTTGGCCTATTTTCTTTTTCCTGGGTTTTGTTTTTGCCAGCTGTCAAAACAATGACAGGGCCATGGTGGTAGGAAAAATCCAACAGGCAAGCGACCTGGTGACTTCTGAGTTTGTGGTAGACAAAGTCGTCTTTGGAAAAAAAACCAAAAGTATCCTGTTTATCCCTATCAATGAGGCTACTTTTCTGGCCCACTCAAGGGCCCGGATCAAAACCGGGATCAATCTCAATGAAATTTCTGAAAAAGACATACTGATAAGCGAAAACAAGATTACCCTTCATTTGCCGGCCATTGAAGTCATCAATTTTTCTTATCCTCCGGAAGAATTTGTGGAAGACACGTTAATTTCAAATACCAGAAGATTTTTGAACCGCATTGACCTTGAGGACCAGGAAGCGTTTTTCAGAATGGCAGAATTGGAAATAAGGGAAAGTCTTCCCTTCATGGGCATTGTACAAACCAGTCAAAACAATACCAGGAAACTGATTTTGGCGCTTCTTCATTCTTTTGGTTTTGAAGAAATATACATTCATTTTGAAAGTGATCAACTTTTAATTCCGCAAGTGAATTACCAAGAATCTATTCCAGAGCAATGATCGGCAATTTTTTCAATAGCGCAAGATTGGTATTTGAAATTGCTCTGGTAATCGGGGCAATCGTGTTGGTCTATTGGTGGAATCCACTAAATATATTTGGGGGAGAAGCCACCTTACAACCCACGGCCAACATTGTATCTGAAATTAGAGAAATGGGGGAATTAATCACGGCAGAATATTATGGTGAGGTAATCGCTTCAATCAATGAAGCAAGGTTGGAAATTGTGGATTCTTCTGAGATCCAGGATCAAAGCAATAGGGTATATCAACAGATCATTGCTGAAATCAATAACCTCAAAAACTTCCAGAATCTTCCCCTTGACCAGAAACTTCAGCTTGCCGATCCCGAAAAGCAATTAAAAAGGCGGGAGCGGAAAATCATGATCCACGATGCCGTAAGCAATCAAAATATTTTGGATAAGTTGATTTTTTTAGGAGAATGGGAGGTCAGTCAAGGCATGGAATATCATGAAGAGGTTTTGGCTTTTTTATATTTAAAAATGAAAAATTCGAGGGAGATATTACTTGAAAAACCCAGTCAAAACCAAATTAATGACTTGTTGTTTTACTTGTATACCCACCCCAATCAGGAGTTTTGGGAAATAAATGATTTTATAGATGATTTAAACCAGAGCAGATTGGCAAACCTCTCTAGAAAGGAAGCGAAAAAAAAATTGGCCCTTATTGGAAGGGGAACGGTAAAAGCCGGATTTGACTTCGGAGAAATAAATGAAAACACCTATCATATCAATGAGGAGGTGGGTGAATTGCATTTTTTTGGATTGACCCCTAAAATCCTCAATGCTGATATCAATCCCTGGTTCATCCCTGAGAAGGGCATACCCGGATTTGATATCCTTATAGCCAATAAAAGGGTCAATTTTAAAGACAGCAAAAAGGTAAAAGAATATGCCGTCAGAAAACTTACCAGCAATGCTTTAAAAGCAGATATCATCAACCAGGCTGAAAGGTATGGTGGCGAAACATTAATGCGGCTTTTTTCTTTATTGAGCGGAAATGAAATCAAAAAAGTAATTTTTCATCATGATAAGATCATCAGCCTGACCCAACACATTGCCGGAGACCGATTTATAAATTACGAGGAAGCCAAATTATTTGAGATGGAGGTGCAAAGAGAGAAATATGTCATTGACTCCCTGAAAATGGCGGTGGACAACCGTTACAATAATCAACAATTGGCTCAGAAAAAATGGGAAACTTTGGGACAGATGATCCAGGACCTTCAGCAATTTGAATTTGAGGCAAGCGAAAGGCCTTATAATTATTTTTCCAGTTTTTTCTATGAGATGAGCATGGATTCCTTGATAGAATCTAAAGAATTCGACGATCTGGTTAATTTTAGAGCACAATTGGACCAAATCGGCTTCATGGAAGATTCTCTGGTTGGACTTTGGGTTAAAAAAGACACCTTATTACTTCAGTCTCAATTTAGCGCCAATCTTTCGGAAATAATTCAAAAGGAACTTCCAGCTGGAAGGTTTGTCAGCAAGGAAATTACCCTACAGGATTGGAAAAACCGGGTCATAGAAAATGATATCATAAAAAATATGATGATTGAGGATCAAATAGTAAAGCTTCAGGTATTCGAAGACGGCCCGGAAATAAAAGAAGGAATGGAGGATCTTTTGTATCCCTATCAATATTCCGCCCATAGTTGGGAATCCTGGACTAGCAATGCAGAGACCATTTCTTATAGGGAAAAAACAGATTCTTTAATTTTGGAAGAGGACTCCTTGAAACGATTTTGGGTATATGACCCGGATTCCAGCCTCTTCTACCAAATAAACCTTCACTTGGATGCCGTAATGAATAAAATATTGATCAGGGAAAAATCTCTTTCTGGACCATTCTCTTTTTCAGGTTCCAATATTGTCTTGTTAATTAACCCTGAAAAATTTAATGTCAATTGGGAAAGCCCACTAGAAGTCGATTGGATGACTTCATCACAAGCCCAGGAGTGGACACAATTTATTAGGAAATTGTTATATGTTCGGCAAAGAACCCACCAAAAAGGCCCCATAACAAAAGCCAATGAGTGGTTTGCCAATAAATGGGAAAACAAATCCACCTTAAGGGACAAATTTAACTGGTAAGTGGTCTTTCCTGAATTCGCTTAAAATTTTAGATAAGTATCGAAAACACTTCCTCCAAAGAATTTACCAAAAGTGGCAATAGCCCGACGACCTTCTTTCTTATTTTGAGGGTGCGTGGCTTTTATAGTTTTTAGTTGACGGAACAAATCCGCTACACGAATGATTAATTTCCCTTTGCCGAGTGGGGTATCCTCATGGGGATTTCCTTTAAATAATGTAATAAACAGGGTAGTCGTGTCTTTCCAGGCATCGATTACTTTATCATTTTTAACCTCCTTAAAGCCTTCAAAATAATATGCCTCCCCTTCTTCACTGATCAAATTGGCTTTATAGACCATTTTTTTACTGTCTATGTCTTTGGGGTCTTCAATGAATAAATTAAACTGACCATTCAATGCCGTCATGGGATAAGGAGATAGGGCTGGCACCAGCATGGTTCCCACCATTTTTCCAGGATGATCGGGGTTATTTACAAATTCATCAATATCTTCCGTTTGGATGGTTAGGGTAAATTCAAAAGGTGAATGGTCCCTTTTCCCTTTTTCAAAACCTGCTTCATAATCTGCTGATTCTCCAAGACTGAAAAATCCTCGCATGGTTTCAGTAAATTGTATGCCGGTACCCTTAAAAGGCTGGTATTGATCAGGTTCCTGCGGAGGATTAAATTCATAGGTTAAATGAAAACCATTTTCCTGGGCAATGATTTTACAACTTCTTTCTGCCAATCCACTTATTGTCAACAAAGGATTGGTACCAACTGGCCTGGGTATAACCGCACCGTCCATGACGAATAAACCAGGATGTAAATCACTTCCTTCGGAGTTGGAAAAAACCTGACCCTTATGGTCTACAACACCAAGAGAGGCATCATCTGCCATACCACAGCCACCCAGAGGATGTACCGTCACAAGATCATAATTCATTAAATTATTCCAGGTTGGATTTGGGATTTTTGTTCCTCCCAATGCTTGGGTGGCACTATAAATTTCTCCATTCACTTTACGGAAAATTTCTTGTTTGCCCACTCCTCTCCAATTGATATTTAATTTTCCATCATTCAAGGTCATCTTGCCATTTCCATCATCATGGGTCATCACCAAATAAATTTGGGTATGATCCACTGCCCCATGATAAGGGCCCATAAACAGGCTTTGAAACTCTCTCCATTTCTCCCTAAGGTAATCCAACATTCCCCGATCTGTATCCTTCCCTATGAACCGGGAAAAAGCAATAAGTGCTTTGGGAATAATCATCCTTATGGGACCCGGAACGGTGCCTTCCTCTAATGTCATTCCGGATTCAAGGTCTTCCCGTTCTCTCAGGTCAATAACACTGGTAATACAAGGGCCTACCTTAGCAATTTCATTTGTTCCCTTTTCTCCCAAACCAATTCCATGGATGGCCTCGTCATTATTGTAACCAAAACCCAATACATCACCATTTCCTGTAAATCTTTCACCAATTTTTGAAGAGATCGTCAAGCCCATTTGAGCAGATCGAAGTAAAATTTCGGTAGAACCCAATGAGCCGGCGCCGAGGATGACATTTTTAGATTGGACAAACATCAGAGGTGCATCAAAATTTTCCCTACCGGTACCTATTGGATGGAAATACACCTGCCAAAAATCCCCCTTTCTTTTCACATACCTCACATTAATTTCGGTAAAAATATCGGCACCGTGGTTAAAAGCATCCGGCAAGTAATTCATTGCCGTGGTATTTTTTGCCCCAATATTACATCCCGTTACACAATCTCCGCAATTGGTACATTTAGGTTGCTTAATCCCCACATGGTTTTGTTTGTCTTCGAAGGTGACATTGATATCCAAAAGTCGAAACGGTGAAGACATATGAGCTGCGGATTTCCTCATGGCTTCGGTTTTCTTCAACACCGGGTACCCATTTTCATTTTCAGGGTAGGGATTGGGCTTTAACATCTCCCAGGCTTTTAGCACCCCTTCTTCAAAAGTGTCGGTATTTTCCCTGATTTCTTTGGGCCAGGCATCATCCACCATGACTCTTTTTTCAGGACGGATGGCTACATTGGCATTGACCAAAGAGGTGCCCCCAAGACCACATCCCTTAAATACATTGATGCCATTACCCATGGTGAACTCATACAGCCCGTTTTTATTAATGCGATCGGATTTTCCCTTGATAAAATTCATCTCCCCGGTTGCCTGGCTTAGGTTTTTTGGGAAATTTCCGGGTAAAAATTCTTTACCCTTTTCCAGGAGACAAACCGTCTGACCACACCTGGCCATTCTGGATGCAGCAATACTACCGCCATATCCTGATCCTATCACCACAAAATCATAGTCGGCTTTCAATGCCATCAGGGGTTTAGATAGTCTTTTCATGTTTAATGATTATGGGTTCTTCAATGATTTCATATTTTATGGGACCACCCTGAAATTTAGGGTTTTCCTCTGTACCGACATTCACCCAATTTTTAGGCACTCTTTTCAAACCTATGGGGTAAATGGTAATATTCTCTTCATTAATATGTATTCTTAGGAGGTTTTTAAAGCCTTCTCCCCTATATGAAGAGGCTGCCTCCGTAATATGGTTTTTCAATACGATCACACTAAAAGTCAAATAAGCTCCAAATAAAATACCACTGATGGTCCCCCCGGCCAAAACCATCTCTAAGGTAAATAATAGTATCTGTTCAATACTGTTAACGCTCATTTCAAAATGATTGAGGTTAGTATAAGAAAACAACCAGAAAAGAAAGTAGAAATTAATAAGGTGCAAAACCCCATGCACAAACCCCGCGATGTAATTCAGTTTCTTTTTTCCTGACTTGGTATCGGTAAAAACCAGAATACCTGCAAAAAGTAAAATATTCAGAAAGAGTGCCGCTGGATTATGGGAAAGACCTAAAAACACAGTATTTATATAAACCCCAACCTGACCCTCAAAAAGTTCAATGCCAGCCATTATTTCCATCAACGTATTCCCATCGAAATATTTGGTCTGCAGAATCCAGGAAGAAAATAAGTGGAATACACCAAAGAAAAACAGCATGGTAAGGCTGTAAAATGGAAAAAAAAGATTCAGAAAACTTAATTTTACTGAGGTTGATTTTGAGGGAAAAACCTTTTTCAGTTTCCCTTTATAGCCATCCACCGACTCAATATCTTCATTTAAGGTGTGGGTGGGGTGTAAAAAAGCCCCACCCCCTCCTGCTGTTATCAAATGGCAAATTTCACCGTCCTTACTTACCTCCTCATACCGCGCATAATGGTGTAAATCTCCAGTCAATATCGCTGAAATCTTAATATGTTTGTTCTTTTCTTCGTATTCCTTTTCCCCACGACCAAAAAGCACCTTGTTGATAAAAAATTTGAACCTTTCATGGGCGGTATTTTGGGAATCAAATGATCTGTAAACCCATGAGGGCTCTGATGTGCATAAAATAACCTTGCTTTTTTCATTGAAGAATTTTTTGGCGATTTCCTTAAAATAACAAATCTGTGGATAGTCTATGTCAGAATTTAGTTGGATATCAACGGCAATCAGCCAATAATCCTGGGGCAATTTCAGGGCAAAATAACTTCTTGTCTGCTGTGTTTTCCAATTTCCCAATGATCGTTTTTGCGTGAATAACCTCAAAAAATTGGTCAATCCATCATACCAATCGTGATTGCCGGGAATGGCATATACATGAGGCCGGTTACCATCACTGCTGTCTTTGGGAAAAGCCGTATTGTATGGCCCTCTCAGGCGGTTATCGTATTCAATCATCTCTGGTGTGGGATAGATTTCATCGCCCCCCATTACCAAAATTTCACCTCTTTGAAGGTCATTTCCATCTACGGTCAGATTTTCCCTGGCCAATAGGCTGGCAACCGCATAAGTAGGATTGAAACCATCTCCCAAGTCAGAAATATAGTCTATCCACATTTCTTGCTTATGGGAATAATCCATGGGCTTCACCTCCTGTTCCAAAGCGGCCTGCATTTCCCTTCGGTCGGCAAAGTTGCCAAAAACACTTGATAAAACTGTTTTTAAAGCTGTAAATGCCAACTGCTTAGGGTCATACCAGTTGACCATCGGTTTTCTATTAAATTTCATTCCTCTATATTTTTTGATTTGGAATCCTTATCCACCTTTGTGTCCAATTCCTCTTCTTCCGGAGAGAATTGGTATGATGGTTTTTTCATGGTTGTTAATTTTGAAATCATGTCATACCGACTCTTAATGCCCCCATTGGAACCGTTTGTATTCCTGACCTTGGTGTAAGAGGAACTTTTAAGTCTATGGGAGATGGATTGATGTAAATTGCCCTGAAGAAGAATATTTTCCAGCCCCATAGCATTTTTTCCAAGGGTCAGTGAAATCTTTTTATACCCCATCCCCAAAAGGGTTTCCATGGGTGTATACAATTTCAGGCTTCCCCTTAAGAAATACTCCTGGTTTAGAATCAGAAGTTTTGCGTTAATCTGAACCAAGGTGTATCCTTTCAGGTGGGATCGGGAAACCTGGTGGTCATACACTGGGATTTCTTCCCCCAAAGCCTCAATGAGGATACTGGAATAAACACTGAGTTTTTGTTTTCCATCTTGTTCACTGAACCAAAAATAGGTATAATAAAAGACCTTGGTTTCCACCGCATCCCATATAAGCTTTCCCTTGAAAATTCCCCTGAAGCTTAAAACATTCCCCAAATCAGAGCTCCTGGTAGCTTCCTCGTCCATAGGAACGTCAGGTACAGATCCCGTCTTCAAAAGTTTCTTGGCATTTTCATAACCCATGTTGATCAGCTCCCTAAAATTTATCAGGTTAAAAAAAAGATCGGGGTCCAAGGGAAGTGGATCTTCTGATTTGATCACTTTTAAAGTAATGGGCTCTGTGTACCCGTAAGCTGCCAAATGGTTATTGATCATTTGGATATGGCGGTATTCCTCCAATAATGCCCCATTGGCACTCATTTCGATCATGTGGACATACTGGTTAAATGCTCCAGACTGGTAAGCAGAGGAGTTGCCAATTGCCCACACTAACCACAGTTCCTGTGATTGGTGATTTACGGCTTCCATGAGATTTGCATCTTTGATCCAAACGGCGTCTGTATACCAATTGGAATCAATGAAAAGGGCGGGCATAAAAATCGGCAAGGAAACTCCAGCTATAAGGTGATCTTCCTGTATTTCCCGGTTTCCAAAGGCTTCGACACTTTTTTTGGAAAAGTTGCAAACATTGAAGCTGGCGTTTATCGCATCATTGTGTTGGATAGAGAGGATGTCAATGCCCAAGTGGGGGAATACTTTGTTTCTAATATTATCTGCATCTGCATATCCATTCATAAACATAGGGGAAAAATAGTCCTTAAATTTCCTGCCTGATAAAAAATACTTCACTTTCAGCGTTCTCCATCTTTGGGCAATTTCCTTTGGTTTCAGCCCACTGGCAAGCATGGCTACATTAAAAATTCCTCCAGATGTTCCATCCACATGAGTAAATTCTATGCCTGCTTCTTCCAAAGCCAACAGCACTCCCGCCTGGTAGGCGACGCGCATGCCACCCCCGGCCAATATTAAGGACCTTTTTACATCCGTATTCATTTTGTTAATCCCTTCTTGCATGATAGATTCTTAATTTTCGTGTAAGCAAAAATATAGTTAAGAGACTTCATGGTTCTTTGATAATTTTAAGGAAATATAAAAATAGAATTCCGGAAAAAAGGTCGAAAACGGCCACCCCAATAGCAATAAGGGCAAAAAGACCTTTGAGGACACCTAAGCTTACCGCAACAAATGCCCCCAGTTTTTGGAGAGAACACCATAATATGGCTTCCTGACTGGTGTGTGCACTATAAATTGTATGGAGCATCAAGCTTCCAAAAAGAGCCATGAACATCCCTACTATTGCAAAAAGATGGGAACTGGTAGAGGTAATTTCCGCTCCTATAAATCCCAAAACGAAGGCAGGTGAAATTAATTGGAGTAAGCCTGATATAATGGTAATAAGGGAAATGATCACCACCATTAAGCTCAAATATTTTTTAATGCTATCCATGAATTCTAGGGTTCAATTTTTGCATTTCTATTTTTGTAAGTGGGTTTGGCTTTGGCAATAAAAAAATACATGGTTATACCCCACATCAGCGTAAGGATGATCCATCGCAGGTCATTTAAATACATCCATTCATCCAATAATACCTGAAGATCGGCCTCCGTTTCCACTCCTGCTTTAAATTTGTTATTGACATCTTCAATATACATTTGTTGGATCAAAACAGGCGCAAGCAGGCCAGGTATCCAAGAAAGAGGAACCCATCTCAGTCCCGTTTTCCATTCTGTAATCAACATCACCAGGAGTGCAATCGCCATTATGGGTATGGTGATAAAGAAGAAGCGGGTGGCGAGATCCGTCTGAGGGATGATCGCATCATAATAATTATCGAGGTTCAATGTATTGGGATAATTGGGAAACCAGAAGAAATGAAGGGACCAAAACATGCCCAAATACATCGAGGCACAAAAAAAGATATAGGCATTATTCAGATCAATAAGGGTATTTTTCAAAGGGCTCATGGTGTTGGGAAATTATTGAATCAACAATTCAAATTCTATATTTTTCAAAATCAGTAATCTTAGGGGGATCAGGCCATTCTTCCCCCTTTCCAAGGTGATAAACAGACTCCAATCCTTCCGGCATTTCACCAGGGGGTTCATTGTATGTCATGAACCAACATTGGAAATGATCATCTAAAACCCCATTCGTTTTTGGCATAAAAACCGTGAAAAACGGATCGGGATTAAGGTCGATATTTCTTAGAAAGGAAACATTTGGATGATCTCCGATGTAAAGTTTCCCTTTGGCTTTTCCTAATAGATTGATGCTGGCCTTTGTCTGAAAATAGATATAAGATGCCATTAACATGTTTCTGAACCTGCAATAATTGGTGGCTCCAACATTAATTTTAAAAGAGGGAGATTTCGGTTTGTCCATTTCAATTCGAAAGGCAAATTGACCGTTCTTTTCATATTGACTGGTTACTTTATCTTCCGATTCAATAAAATCCAGGCTGGCCACATGCTTGGGCATCCCCCAAATTCCCTTTCCTCCTTTGACGGAAATTTCCGTGGAAACAGGGAGATCCAAAATGTATTGTCCTGTGCCATAATGGCCTAACAAAATCGAATTCAAAAATCTTGGAGCAGGCCGGCTGCCATGCGTACATCCAATGGCTATGCTGTATTCTATGTATTTGCCTATACTGGTATGGAGGTAATTGATTATGGTAATCAGTAAGGCAGCCCTTCCATTAGGTAATTTCAGGGCATGGATTTCATTGCCTGGAAGCAGATCATTGGCGGCTTGCCAGTCACAGGAAAACCCGGCCATCAATGCAGGCGAATCCGAGGAACTTACAGGCATTTGGTAAGGAATTCCATCTACCAAGGCATACCTTCCTTGATACCTTTTTATTCTTTTTGGTGGCATTTTATAAAATAATATTAACCATTTTCTAATTCCTGTATCATTAACGGAAACACATCTATATGTGCATTTTTCCCAAAAAAGATATCCAGATGGCTATATTCGTCCAAAAGGTACAATTTATGGAAACCTGGTTTGATCCGCTCTAGGTAATCATAGGTTTTCTGTTG
The DNA here is from genome assembly GCA_040905205.1 of Cyclobacteriaceae bacterium. Classification (GTDB taxonomy): domain Bacteria; phylum Bacteroidota; class Bacteroidia; order Cytophagales; family Cyclobacteriaceae; genus Cyclobacterium. The sequence continues at coordinate 26,322 of JBBDSB010000032.1, read as the reverse complement.
GCTTTGCGGTAAAAAACATTTATTTTTTTTACCTCCAATCAATACAATTCTCGCATCAGTCTGTATGGGGTCAATGCTGTAATGGGATTCACTGTTTTCAGAAGGAACCAATACGCCTTCATTTACGCAATTTTTGATATGCTTAAAAAAGGATAAAGGAACATGGGCAAATTCATATTGTATCCATTCCTTGGTTTTTTCATCCAGATTTTTTAATTCCCACAAGGCGGGAAAGCCGGATCCATAGGTAAAGCTGACCATTTTTCCTACTGTTGTATCACTTTCCCAATGGGTAGCCTTTACCATTTTTTGAATGATTTTTGATCTAAAATCAGGCGCTTCCAATCCCCATTGTGGATTCAGATAATCAAAAAACTTTCCTACAATCGGCATTAAGGCATTTAACTTAAACTTTGAAAAAGCCGGGATTATTGGATGGAGGGAAACCGCATTGCTGATGATTAAATTAACCTGTGGCAAGAGACCCAAAGCAGCAGAAAGCATAAAACTTGTACTTCCCTGGCAATGAATAATTGCTTTAAGCTCCCTGGCACCGGTCAATTCCAAAATTTTTTGAACGGCCACAGGGTGATCATTTTTTGCCACCTGATCCAAATCCCATTTATTAGGTTCCAGGTCGATACTTCCCCGCCAGTTTTCCAACCAAACATCATACCCTGCTTTAGAAAGCTGGTAAATGAGATTATTTTCTGAGGGCGGATTGAAAATATTGCTGCTGACCCCGGCACCATGCACCAACAAGATGGGTCCTTTGCTTGGCTCAGCAGAAATAAAATGTCTGAGATTACAGGTAAACCCATCTAAAGCTTCAAACGGAATGGTCTCAAATTGACATTTCATCGTAATAATTTTTACAAGGGTTAATTTAACAAAATAAAATTAAAATAAAGCATAATTGCAAAAACACTTTGAATATTTTCTATCCACCAAAATAATTATAAATTTGATTGCAAAAAGACCTGCAACCCTATGAAAAAAACATGCATGCATTCCCTATTTATAATGATATCCGCAGCTATGATATTTCAGTGTCATTCCGCTTCCACAGGTGATAAGGACCATACGCAAGACATTGAAGCCATCACCGCCATGAGTAAGGCAAGGGCGGATGCCTTTAATATGGGGAATGCTGAAGGAATAGCCAGGCATTTTACTGAAAATGCTTATTTGATGGCACCAGGCAGCCCCAAAATGCTGGGCATTGGTGCAGTTGAAGCCTATTATCAGGGTATTTTCGATGAGTACCATACCAAATTGGAAAGTGGTTATGAAGATGTAAAAGTGGATGGGAATCTTGCATTTGGCAGGGGTTTTGCCAAAGTTACCCTTTATTCAAAAAGCACTGGAGACACGCTTTATGCTACATCCAAATACCTAAATATTTTGGAAAAACAGGAAGACGGTACCTGGAAAACGACCCATGATATTTGGAACAATAACGAAGATTGATCATTATTGTCAAACTGGTTATCTTTTAAAAGTATTTTATACCAATGCATACCAACTGGCATAAAAACCCTTAGCCATGAAACTGTGTTATTGAATTCTAGATTTATCTGCGAAAAATCAAATTGATTTGGATTTAATGCGATAATAATTCAATAAATGGATCTTAAACCGGATCTACGTCTACAATGATTCTGACTGATTTAAAGGCTTTCCCTGCATTGAGTTCCCCGATTTTTTCCATCATTTCTAATTTAAACCTCGACAGTGCACTGCCATTCCGATCCAGTTTTACCCATAATTCAAAAATATACTGATTTTTTATTTTTCCGATTAAGCCTTTTTCGGGACCCAGGATTATCTTTTTGACTGCGATGGCCTCCAGCAGATTCTTAAGGTTTTTAGCTGCCTTTTCCGAGGTGTTCCGGTCCTTGTTTTTGATGATGATTTTAATGTTTTTTACAAATGGGGGATAAAAAAAACGCTTCCTTTCCAACATTTCCTTTTCATAAAAATCCCTATAATTCCCTGCTATTATCTCATTGAAAATCAGTTGATCAGGCCTTCTCGTTTGAACTATAACATTACCCATTTTATCTCTCCTTCCTGCCCTCCCTGCCACTTGGGTAATTTGCTGATAGGCCCTTTCCGGAGACCTGAAGTCAGGATAGAATAAAATCCTGTCTGCATCAATAATCCCCACCAAGGAAACGTGGTCAAAATCCAATCCCTTTGTAATCATTTGGGTCCCCACCAAAATATCAATGTTCCCAGCTCCAAATGACTCCAAGAGCCTTTGATAACCATATTTGCTTCTGGTGGTATCCAGGTCCATCCTGGCTATTCTGGCCTCCGGAAACAATAAAGATAAATTTTCTTCAATCCTTTCAGTCCCGGCACCAACAGTGGTCAATTTTTGGCTGCCACAGGCTGTGCATACGGATGGTATTTTGTCCTTAAAGCCGCAATAATGGCATCTAAGCTCTTCTTGAAATTGATGATAGGTCAGACTTACATCACAATGTTCACATTCTGGTATCCAGCCACATTCATCACAGGAAATATAGGGGGCATATCCCCGCCTGTTTTGAAAAATCAACACCTGCTCCTGATTATTCAAAGTCTCCTGTATTTTCTCCCTTAGCAGCCGGGTAATATCCAGCTTTAACAGGTTCATTTTTTTATCCTTTAGAATATCTGCCAAATGAAAATGGGGAAGTTCTGCATTTCCAAATCTTTTGTCCATTTGAACATACCCGTATTTATCCGATCTGGTGTTAAAAAAAGTTTCAAAGGATGGGGTAGCACTTCCCAATAAGGTTTTGGCCTGATGCAACCAAGCCAACATGGTGGCAGCATCACGGGCATGGAACCTGGGTGCAGGATCAAACTGTTTATAGGAAGGTTCATGCTCCTCATCCACGATGAGCAGACCCAGGCTATCAAATGGCAAAAACAAAGAAGACCTCACCCCTACCACTAAATTGTATTTCCCTTTTAGGACACCCTGCCAGATTTCTACCCTTTCATTATCTGAATATTTTGAATGGTAAACTCCCATTTGATGTCCAAATACTTTCTGAAGCCTTCCTACCATATGGGTTGTCAGCGCAATCTCCGGAAGCAACATTAAGACCTGAGACCCACTTTCCAATACCTCTTTGATTAATTGGATATATATTTCGGTTTTTCCGGATCCGGTTATCCCATGCAATAAAATGGTTGGTTTGGTTTCAAAACCACTTTTTATTTCAGCCAAAGCCTTGTCCTGAAACGGGGATAAGTGAATGGGCTGGTCATCCGGATCTTGCTCCTCGAATCTACTTACCTTAATACTGAAAGTTTCAAATACCCCCTTTTTAATCAAAGTTTCCATGGAACTGCCTGAATTTCCCGCTTCCGTAATCACCTTTTTTAACATACCTTTTTCATTGGATGCCGCGGATTGAAAAACGGGAACCATTTGGAGATATTTCAGCAAAACTGCTTCTTGTTTAGGGTTGCTTTTTAAGCTTTCAAATAAATCTTCCAGGTTTTTTTCAGCGTCCAGGAAATGAGCTTTTAGCCTTATCCTTTTTTCAATTTTTGGAGAATATTTTTCCTTCAGGGATTCATACAGAAGAATGGCCCCCTTGGCCAATAAACTCTTGATGATTTTGTGGCTGATCTTGGCAGGTAAATAATGATCCAACTGCTCCAGATTCATTTCCTTTTGCTTTTCCAGTACTTGCAAAATAATAATTTCCTTATCATCCATGGGTAACCCGGGGTCTTCCAGGTCGAATTCCGGATGCAATTGAATCTTACTTTCAGTGGTCAATTTCAATCCGCTTGGCAGGGCCGCATTCATCACCTCTCCAATATGGCAGCAATAATAGGTTGCCATCCAGCCCCAAAATTTAATTTGAAGGGCATTGACAACAGGATAATCTTCCAACAAATCCAATAAGGGTTTGGCTTGATAATTTTCAGGAGGTTTTTGATGAACTCTACCCACTATTCCTGTAAGGATTTTTTTCCTGCCAAACTGAACAATTACCCTAAACCCTATACCTATTTCGCTTTGAAAGTCTTCCGGAACCAGGTAAGTAAACCATTTTGGGATCGGAACCGGCAAAATGACATCTGCAAATAGTGGTCTGTTGGTTTTTTGGGGAGGATGATGCCCAAATAAATCTTCCAATTGGTTTTTATTTAAGTGATGGCTTGGGTTTATCTTATCGCGTCATTTAACATGGGAAGTTGATCCCTCGCCTCACTGATTTGATGAACGGGCTTTTGACAAACTTTATCAAAGCAAACAAAAATCAAATTTTCATCTGATTTTTTATTTTCCAAAATGGGCAATTGGTCCTCGAATTCTGAGGCCGCCATTACAATATTGGGATGGTAATTTTCCAAAAAATTTTCAGCTTTTCGAAGGGAATCTTTCCCTAAGATGGAGATCTCCGCAGTGGGAACCACTTTTTCCAAGTAAAAATTTGCCCAGTTGGCCATAAATTCCGGCTCTTTGGCTATAAGTGGATGCACCAGGTTCAACATTTTTTCAGCCGTTTGCAAATAAAGGGGGTCGTAAAAATACAAACCCAACCTGTGAAAATTTCTAGCCATGACAGAATTACTGGCAGGAATCACATTATCAAAAATTTCCTTTTTATTGGCTATCAGTTTTTCACCGAAAGGGTCGTTTAAGTAAAACAAATCGTCCGAGCTATCCTTAAATTGTTCTAGCACCCTGTCTGCGAGGGATTTGGCCCTGTATAGCCAGGAAGTATCATAGACTATTTGGTAGGTATCCAGGAAGGCTTGAATAACGGCCGCATAATCCTCCAAAAAAGCAGGGGTATACGAAATCTCATTCTTGTAATTCCTAAACAACTCTCCCTTGATGACCATTTTTTCCCAAATAAAGGTGCCGTTTTTCAAGGCCAATTGTTTAAAGCGGGGATTTTTAAGGGCCAGATAAGCCTGGCAAAGACCGGAAGCGACCCACCCATTCCAACCACTTATGACTTTATCATCCAATCCTGGTTTTTCCCTTTTTGCCCTGATTAGGAGCAACTTTTTTTTAAGGCGCTTCAGGTTTGTTTTCAGGTCCTCCACAGAAAAATGATGTTTGGCAGCCAAATCTTCATAAGATTTAGCCTGAAAAAGTATATTATAGCCAGATTCCCAATTCCCCGATTCTTTTATCTGATATAATTCGGAAAACCACTCCATGTCCTGCTTTAAATGTGCTTCCAGTTCCTGGTAAGTCCAGACATAAAATTTACCTTCTTTGCCTTCACTGTCCGCATCAAGGGCAGCAAAAAAAGCACCCTCGGGATGCATCATCTCTCTTTCCAGCCAAAGGATGGTTTCCTCTATTTTTTCCTGGAAAAATTCGTCTTTAGTCCAGGAGTAAGCTTTCGAAAAAAGTGACAATAGCTGTCCGTTATCATATAACATTTTTTCAAAATGCGGAGCAAACCATTCTCTATCGACACTGTAACGTGAAAAACCTCCTCCCAGTTGGTCATAAATCCCTCCGTGTCCTAATTTTTTGAGGGTGAACAAAACCTTGTCAATCATATCCTGGTTTTCATCCAGAATACCCAAATCCATAAGAAATGCCCAAATGCTGGGCATAGGGAATTTCGGAGCCCTATTTAAGCCCCCCCAGGTAGCATCAAATTTTTCAAGAATTTTATTGCCCATCTTCTTAACCTCTTCCTTTTCAAAGGGAATTTCCTGGGGACTTAAACCGTACTTTTCAGTGATCTCTCTGTTCAAACTCTTCCCAAAGTCCTGTGCACTCTGGTTAAGTTGATCATATTGGTTCTTAAATGCCGTGGAAATCCCATTAAGAATTTTTATCCAGTCGTTTTTTGGAAAATAAGTCCCACCGTAAAATGGTTTTTGATTGGGCATCAAGAAAACATTTAAAGGCCAACCTCCCCTAAGCCCCATCACCTGTACGGCTTCCATATAAATATTATCCAAATCGGGTCTTTCTTCCCTGTCTATTTTGATGCAAACAAAATGTTGGTTCATCAGCATTGCCACCTTTTCATCTTCAAAACTCTCATTTTCCATGACATGGCACCAATGACAGGATGAATACCCTATACTTACCAAAATGGGCTTGTTTTCATTTTTTGCTTTATCAAGGGCATCCTGGCCCCAAGGATACCAGTCTACAGGATTTTGTGCATGTTGCTGTAAATATAAACTCTGGCTGTTGTTCAGGCGGTTGGTCATAGAGGAAATGAATTAATTTAACTATCAATTGTTTAATTGGATTTCAGGCGGCTTTCTATGGCCCGGATCTGATCTTCGATAAACTCGGATTCGGAAGTAAAATCGAGGTAATCGGGTAGTTGACGAATGCTATTGGCCATTGACAACAGAAAGCTTTTATATTGGCTTGAATAAGGATTAAATGGCCGATGGGACATCCCTTTATTGATTTTATCAATTTGCTTGGTTATTTGTAAGGTGTTTTCTTCAAAAAAGGTTTCCTGAAACTTTTCCCAGATATAATTCTCAGCCATTTCATTGGGATGGATCATGTCTTCCTTGTAAAACCTGTAATCCCTTAAGTCATCCATCATGAGCTCATAACTGGGGAAATAATAAACATGTTGATGATCCTTTTCCATTAAATCACAAAATAGTCTCAATTGACTTTTACTGATCTGATTGTTCAACATTCCATCTTTAATGTGTCTCACCGGACTTACCGTAAGGATTATGGTTAAATTAGGATTGAGGGCTTTTAGTAAATAATAGAAAGCATCAAAAGAATGGATCATATCCTCCAGGGACATCAATTTTTTTTGAAATAATTTTTGGGGTTGTTTATGACAATTAGCAACTGTCTGTTGGAATTTTATATGATGGTATACAAAGGAAGTACCGAAAGTGATGAAAATATGACTGCTTTCCGACAGGAAATGGTGTACTTCATTTTTGATTTTCCCTATGGTATTGGAAAGGCTATCTTTATCGGAGGCATTTATTTTGGAATGCACTTCATAATGATAATATTGGTTGTTTCTGGAAAGAAATAATGCTTCATTGATTCCTTTCTTTAAGAGCGAATCCGAAAGCAACTGAAAAATGGATGCGGGATTGAAAATCACCCCAAACGGATTTTTTAAAATACTGAATTTATGGGCTTGAAGTTTATCACCGATAATTTCGGAAAAACAGGAACCCATGGTCAATATTTTTTTTCCATGGAATAATTTATGTTCACAGGGTTTAAAATTAAATTCTGTCCTGAAATTTTTCATGATTTAATTGGTAATTGGACAGCAATTTAAAGAAAATCTATTTAATTGCAGCGGTAGGATAAATCGATGCCGGTTTAAAAAGCATTCCAGGAAATGATGGCAATCACAAAAATTACGCTGGGAATTTGGAACAAAAAGAAAAAGCATTTTGGCTTTTTACAGAAAAAAAAATCGAGGAAAAGTCTAAAAACTACGCTGTAATCTGAAAAAATCAGTAAAAAAAAGCCTGGTATTTACCAGGCTTTTCAAATTTAATCTTGAATTATTTTTCGGCGACCACCAAAAATTTTACTTTGGTTTTAACTTCCCTATGCAGGTCAACTTCGGCCTCAAATTCTCCTGAAGTGGAAACAGGTTGATTGATAGAAATTTTCTTTCTGTCAATTTCCAAACCTTGGGCCGAGAGCGCATCAGATAGTTGGAGCGTCGTTACTTTACCAAATATTTTGCCGGAATCTCCAATTTTTGCTTTAATTTCCAAGGTGAGGCTTTCCAATTTTTTAGCAATGCCTTCTGCCTCAGTTTTTATTTTTTCCGCTTTATGGGCAGCTTGCTTAATATTTTCTGCCAGGATTTTCTTGGCAGATAAAGTAGCCAAAACCGCAAAACCCTGAGGGATCAGGTAGTTCCTACCGTACCCTGGCTTAACATCCACCAGGTCATTTTTATAACCAAGTTCTTTTATATCGGTTTTTAAGATAACTTCCATTATTGTAATAATTTAATTTGGGTGAAGGAAACAGAAAAGATTATTTCAATCCATCTGATACATACGGCAATAAAGCCAAAAGCCGGGCTTTTTTAATCGCCTGGGCAACCTTTTTTTGAAATTTGGCGGAATTTCCCGTTAGCCTTCTCGGAAGGATTTTACCTTGTTCGTTCACAAATTTAAGCAAGAAATTAGGGTCTTTGTAATCAATATATTTGATGCCCATTTTCTTAAACCTGCAATATTTTTTCCTGTTCTGTTCTCTATTGATCGGTTCGTTTTTTAATGTCATTTTGCTGGCTCCTCCTTAGCTTCAGATTTTTTGTTGAATTCTCCTTTTCTCCTTCTTTCAGCATACACAATGGCATGCTTGTCCAAAACGGTGGTTAAAAACCTTAGTACCGTTTCGTCCCTTCGGAAATTCAATTCATACTTCTTAATGGCGGTAGGATCTGCCTTGTATTCTACAAGTACATAAAAACCAGTACTTTTTTTCTGAATGGGATAAGCCAATTTCTTCAAACCCCAATTTTCAACATTGATAATCTCTGCCTCCAATTCCTTTAACAAGCCTACGTACTTGTCTACGGTATCCTTTATCTGAACTTCAGATAAAACGGGAGTAAGTATGAATACCGTTTCATAATTTTTTTGGAACATTCTTTTTCGTTTTTGTATTTAGTTTATAAAAACAGAGTGCAAAATTAGTTGTTTTGGGTTAAAAAACAAAAGCCTTTCATTTATTTTACTTCGAACGACCGGTTCCCTATTTCATTACCGTCACAAAAAATCTTAACGGTATAAATTCCTTTTACATAATCCGTTCCTTTCTCGTAATAGTAAGTGAGTTGCTGTTGGGTATTATTAAATAAAAAATCCTGTTTAGAAGTGTAGAATTTTTCTTTTCCATCAATTTCAAAAGTCCCTGATCCTTTTGCAATATCGAATATCACCTGATTATTGGGTGCCAATACCTGAACAAATACATCCCTAATTCCAGGGGGGGCCACATCATTATCTGCAAAGTTAAAGGATACTTTCAATTTTGTGAGTTGCCTGTTTCGGAATTCATCTTCCCTTTCCCTACCTCTTGAATTGACAGCGGCCACTTTGATATTTTCTGCCCTTAAGATGGCTGCAATATTGACTTTTTCTTCCAATTCCTCCGCTTTGATATTTAACTTAACTATTTCATCCTCAATTTCAGCTTTAGAACTTTTTAATTCTTTGTTTTCTGAAAACAATTGTTCATTTTGCCCTTTTAGATCAAGAATGTCCTTATCCTTTTGAAGAAGCAATTTTCCGTAATTGTCAATTTGGGCATTTAATTTTTCAATTTCTGCGGCAGACCTGCTCCGGTCTGAATTCCTTTCCCTCAATAAGCGATCTTTGATTTGGACCAAGGAATCCACACTTCCACCCAACTTTGAAATTTCCTGTATTCTTAGGTCAAGTTGGTAGGTTATAGAATCCAACCGGATGTTCAAGTCACTGTTTTCTTCGGTAAGGATAAGAATTTCTTCCGTTTTTTGGTTTTTGATTTTATGTTCTGAATAAAGCCTCCAGCCGCTAATAATGACCAATATTAAGAGAATAATGATCAGTACATTCTTTCCCTTATCTGAATTCACTTTATCCTTCCCGGTCGTTTCTTGATTATCCATTATATAAGACCATTATACCTAAACATTCATTTTTTTAATCTTTTATACTTCCTTCACCAAGAGCACAAACCAATTGGTGGTCTATGCACAATTATTAGACCAACTAATTAGAATATTAATTTATTGTTAAATTTGGAAAGGAAACATACCAGGTATAAATGTAAAAAAAAGAAAATGAAAAAAACATTCAGTATTTTAATATATAATGGGCTTTTGGACCCAAATTTTTCAAAAATAAAATGCCGCATTCAAAAAGATCAACGCTTAAGGATATCTCAGGCAAACCTTTCAATTCCATCCATATTGCCTTCATTTCCGGCGACCAATGTATGTCAGAAACCACTACGATGCTTTCCTCATGAAGAAAGGGCCGCATCATTTCAAAATAAAACTTGGTAGGGCCATACCGGTGATTGGCATCCATCAAAACAAAATCTATTTGATTGATTTCCTCTAAAATAGCCGGTAATTTATCAGCTATATCACCTTTCACAAATTCAATATCAGAACCAGTACCGAAATTTTCCATGGCCATCCGGGATAAATTGGGGCAAGCTTCAAGGGTATATAATTTTCCTTTGGTGACCTGATAAAGGTAAGCCGTGTTCAAACCTAAGGAGGTGCCCAATTCCAGAACATTCACTGCAGGTGTTAATTGGCACAAGTACTGGTATAACAATGAAAATTTTAAAGGTGAGCAACTGTATTTTACTAAAGATGACAAGGTTCGGAAAGGTCCCTGTGAAAATTTAGAACCTGCTCCCAGATCAAAAACTTTTATTTTTTTGGAGGATTGTCTAAATAAAGCCCTTTTGGCTTCAATCGCATGATCACCTTTTTTATTTTCTTTAAGAAAGGAGAATAATTTCACATACCAATTAAAAACAAATGGAGAATGGACACTGTGCCGGTCTTCTTTCAGGAAAAAATATTGCAGATATTGCCCGATTTGCCAAAATAAATGCAAGCGTCTAATTATCAAAGACATCTGAAATCAACTGGAATTCAGGTATAGTGACCACCAACTGCTTTCCATCAATCAGCTTTTCCATAAAATATTTGCCTTTCATTTTTCCCATCCCAGAGCGAAGATTGCACCCTGAAATGTATTGGTGCCTCCCACCAGGTTCCAGGATGGGCTGCTGCCCAACCACACCGTCACCTTCCACTATCTTTTTGGGCTCTCCGGCATCAGAAATTTCCCACCTTCTTTTTAATAGCTGAATGGTGGAAGCACTATGGTTTTCAATTGAAACTTTGTAGGTAAAGACAAAGTGATGCTGGTTAGGACTGGAAAATTCCTGCTGATAAGAAGCATCAACGCTCACTTTTACCCCTTCTGTGATTGCCGTTACCATTTAAATATTTTTGTGTTTCAAAAACTTATTCGAAATTTAGGATTTAGAATTTAAATATACCAATAGATTTTATCTAAATGAATGTGAAAATTGAAAATAGCTGGAAAGCCACCTTGGATGAGGAATTTAAAAAGCCCTACTTTTCCAGTTTGGCAGAATTCATTAGAAAGGAATATTTGCATAAAACGGTTTATCCTAAAGGCAGGCACATTTTCAATGCCTTTGATCTATGCCCGGTAGAAAAGGTAAAAGTAGTCATACTGGGGCAAGATCCCTATCACGGTCCCGGACAGGCCCACGGGCTTTCATTTTCAGTGCAGGAAGGAGTTCCTTTTCCCCCTTCTCTTATCAATATTTTCAAAGAATTGAAAAACGACCTGGGCGTTCCGGGCCCATCCCATGGCAATCTTGAAAAATGGGCAAAACAGGGAGTCTTAATGCTCAACGCTACCCTGACGGTGGAGGCCCATAAAGCAGGAAGCCACCAAAATCAGGGATGGGAAATTTTCACAGATGCGGTTATTGAACAACTTGCTGCCCAACGGAATCATATCGTTTTTATGCTATGGGGTGCCTTTGCTAAGAAAAAAGCTGCGATAATTCCCGATCACCATCATTTAAAATTATATGCTCCACATCCAAGTCCCTTATCGGCACATCGGGGGTTTTATGGATGCCAGCATTTTAGCAAGGCCAATCAATATCTGATTGAAAATGGTCATGAAGCCATAAAATGGTAAAAAAGGCCCTTACATTGAGTAAAGACCTTTTTTTCAATTAATGGATTTAAAAAACCTGTTCCACCTTATTTTGTTGAACATGGATTTATGTTTTTCAAGTGAAAGCCATAAAAACCATGCTTTTCCTACCACATGATCTTCGGGCACAAATCCCCAAAACCTGGAATCCAAAGAATCATGCCTGTTGTCTCCCATCATGAAATAATAATCCTGTTTAAAGGTATATTTTTCCTGTTTCACACCATCAATAAAAATTTCATTTCCATCAATTTTAAGGTTATTGTGGCCTTCAAATTTCTCAATGGTGAAAGCATATTTCCTGACATTATCTTCATCCAATTCAATCGTTCTTCCTTTAGCTGGAATTTCCAGAGGGCCAAAATGATCCTTATTCCAACCAAAATAGGCACCATCCGGAAAAATATTGGGATCCCCTTGTCCGGCTTTGTTTACTCTTTTCTTAATTGAAGTTACTGTAGGTGATTGCTCCAATTCCTGAATCATGCTTTCTGTCGCGAAAACAAAGTAGCCGGAATTATCTGAGAAAGGGTAATAGCTATCCGGATTAATCCCATACCTGTCAAAAAAATCAGCATTGAGTTGTCGGTTGGTCATCACATCGTAGGAAAACTGCATTTCCTCTGGATTTTCCCCTTGTACCCCATTGATATAAAGTTGGGTATTCTTGATTTCGATGACATCTCCTGGAATGGCCACGGCCCTCTTGATATAATTGGTTTTAAGGTCTACCGGGTACCAAAATTCTTCTGGAAAATTGAAAACAACCACCTCATTTCTATCGATTTCTGTAAATCCAGGTAGGCGATAGTAGGGTAATTGGACGGCGTCTGAATAGGAAGGAATTTCCGTCCCCCAAATTTTTTGATGGGTCAAGGGTACCTGTAAAATTGTTTTCGGGATTCTTGTACCATAGTGCATTTTACTTACAAAAAGAAAATCACCCACCAAAAGGGATTTTTCCATGGAAGCAGTAGGAATGGTGAAAGGTTCCAGTAGCAGCCATCTGATTAAACTGGCAGCTATTACTGCAAATAAAAGCGCATCGACCCATTCTCTTGTGGCAGATTTTGTTCGTTTTTCTTTACTCATTTTATTTTAACGTTAAAAGTCTAAAAAGTCATTCATAGTCAAAACTCCTTTTTTGTCTTTGATCCATTCGGCTACGAAGACCGCACCCATGGCAAAACCTTCCCTGCTGTGCGCAGTATGCTTGATCTCTATGTCGTCGATGGTAGATTGATAGGAGATAATATGGGTACCTGGTGCCGGATCCACTCTTTTGGAGCTAATGGGCAAAATATCACCTTCAAGGATTTCACCTTCCTTTAGTTTCCATTGGCGTAACCTTTTTATGTTTTCTATTATACCTTCGGCAAGTGTAATGGCTGTCCCACTCGGGGCATCTTTTTTTTCTGTATGGTGAATTTCCTCGACTTTTATTTGATATTCCTCCTGATCACCCATTAGTTTCGCCAGGTACTGATTGACCTTAAAGAATACATTGACACCAATGCTAAAATTGGAGGCATAAAAAACGGTCCCATTTTTCTTTTTGCATATGGATTCGATATCCGCTAATTTATCCATCCAACCTGTAGTCCCCACCACGACCGGAATTTGATTATTGAGACACCATGTAATATTCCCATATGCAGATTCGGGCTGGCTGAATTCAATGGCCACATCCACTGTTTGGGTATCGAGGGCTTTCAAGTCCCCAACATTTTCAATGTTTATTTTTGCAACAATATGATGGCCTCTTTTTTCAGCAATCCGGGAGATGATCTTTCCCATTTTTCCGTATCCCAAAATCAATATATTCATTTTAAAATTTTATTTTTAATCCGATGCCCAATGCGGTGTTTTGGGCTAATATAGGTTCAATTGATGGAGAAATCCTAAAACTCAAGTCATCACTTACATCAAAACTGGAAAGGTGTGCATCCACAAAAGCATCCACCGCAGCCATGATATAAATAGCTCCAAATACCATGAACATCGCATCTCTGTTTCTTCTCCAATAATTTACATTTCTAATAATTCCATCCTGGTTGAGGTTGGGAAAAGGATTGGGTTCTGTCCCTCCACGTACTATATCAAGGGCCACCAAAAACTGTTGGTATCTCCTATTGTTGAATTCCAGAAAATAGATGGAAGTGGCCACTCCTCCATACATGATGGGCAGCTTCCAAACTTTCTCATTGTATACTTGTCCTATTCCCGGGAAAATCAAGGATAGTGTCAAAGCCTTTTTGGGATCTTTAAAATTCTCATTTATTACAATGGTGTCATTTGGAGGACTGGTATCTTCAATCACTATTTGTCCATAAATGTCCTGAAGGGCCGCCATCATAATGAGGGCTAAGGCAAACAATCTATAGTGATATAAACGATTTTTCCACATTGAAAAGCCACCTGGTAAACAATTCAATTAAATCAATTCAAGGATTTCAAGAATCCGGTTAAGATCGCTTGTGGAATGAAAAGGTATTTTTATTTCACCTTTATCTTTCTGATCTGCTTTTAATGAAACCTTGGTTCCAAAATGTGAGGCCAGTTTTTGTTGCAGTTTGTTGATTTCATATTTTTTCGTAGGATCTAATTTCGATGTTTCACTGGGTTCTTTTTTCTCAGGTCTGTTGTTTAGGTCCTTTACCAATGCCTCTACTTTTCTAACACTCAGCTCTTCTGCCACAATCCTTTTGAAGATCGCCAATTGCTTATCCACATCTTCAATATTGATTAAAGCCCTTGCATGTCCCATGGTAATTTGCTGATCCCTGATCCCTGCCTGTATATCAGGTGGCAACTTCAAAAGCCTGAGATAGTTATTTACGGTCGTCCGGTTTTTTCCTACCCTATCCCCCAGCTGCTCTTGCTTTAGGTCACATTCCGTGAGTAACCTTTGGTAGGAATGGGCAATTTCCAATGCATTGAGGTTTTCTCTTTGAATATTTTCTATCAGGGCCATTTCCAACATTTGTTGGTCATTGGCCGTTCTGACATAAGCCGGGATTTTATCCATCCCTGCCAATTTCGCTGCCTGAAATCTTCTTTCACCGCTAATCAACTGAAACTCTCCGTCAGAAAGCCTCCTGACCGTTATCGGCTGAATGATTCCCTGAACCTTAATGGATTCCGATAGTTCCTGCAAAGTCACCTTATCAAAATGGGTTCTGGGCTGAAAAGGATTAACCTGAATTTCCTTCAATAGAATTTCAAAAATACCAGCCACTGGAGGGATGGTTCCTTCTGCACCTTCCTTACCTTTTTGGGGGGAATCATGTAATAAGGCACCTAAACCTTTTCCCAACGCACCCCTTTTTTTATTCGTTTTATTAACAGTCATTTTTTACGCTTAAATCAATTTACCTTTGCCATTCCATTTTTGGTGGCGATTTCATTGGCCAGATTAAGATAGGCCACCGCACCTTTTCCCGTAGCATCAAAGGCCACTACAGGCATTCCAAAACTTGGAGATTCACTCAATTTAACGTTTCTGGGTATGATTGTATCAAAAGTCATGTCTTTAAAATGCAATTGAACCTCCTCAACAACCTGATTGGATAACCTTAAGCGGACATCGTACATTGTTAATAAAATCCCTTCTATTTCAAGGTCCTGATTTAGCCTGGTCTGGATGATTTTTATCGTATTTAATAGCTTTCCCAATCCCTCCAGAGCAAAATACTCGCATTGCACCGGAATAATAACGGAATTGGAAGCAGTTAAGGCATTAATGGTAATGAGACCCAAAGAAGGCGAACAGTCCACGATAATGAAATCATAAAGTTCCCTTATCTCCTGAATAACCTCCCTCATTTTTTCTTCCCTGTTATCCAGATTTACCATTTCCACTTCCGCTCCTACCAAATCAATATGGGAAGGAACCAAATCCAGGTTTTCTATTTCGGTATGGATCACAATATCCTGAATATCATTTTCATTTACCATGCACTCGTAAATGCTTGTGCTGATACTTTTGGGATCATAACCCAGGCCTGAAGTGGTGTTGGCCTGCGGATCCGCATCAATTACCAGTGTTTTGTATTCCAAAACAGCCAGACTGGCTGCTAAATTCATGGCGGTGGTGGTTTTGCCCACCCCACCCTTTTGATTGGCTATTGCAATTACTTTTCCCATTCTTTCTTAAAGCGTAATACTTTCTCCAATATTTAGCAAAACCAGTATTTTACCGGATGCCGCTGCAGGCTTTTTGCTTCAATTATCAATCTTTATGAGGACTTCATTTCTCTATATTTGCCCTTTTCGCCAAAATTTTCGGCGATCTAAAGGGAACAAATAAAACCTTTTGTCTTTGATTTTTGCTATAAAAGCAGAAAGCCCTAAATAAATGAATTCAATCATCAATTTTGAAAGTTTTATTTTATAAAAGGTTTACAAATATATCATTTTAATTGGAACTATGGACAGAAATTTATCCACACAGGAAGGCGTGATCTAGAATGATCCTACAGAATAAACTCCCTTTCCTCATGAAGCCAGCACAAATATTGGCATAAAGAATGGGTTTATCAAATGGAACCCCCCTAACAAAAAAAAGGCAGCATTCCTGCTCCCTTCTTTTTATGACTATTGTTTGCCCTTTTTCTTCCTGGGTTCTGCTTTTTTGCTTTCAGCGGCCTTCATGGCCTGTTCTATTCTTGTCTGAAATTTTGATTTTTTCTTATTGGCATTTTTGGCCTTGCTTTCCTCCACTTTTTGTCTGATTTTATCATCATCTACAAATTGCTTGATTAAAGCCTGCTGGCCAAAGGTAACCATATTGGAAACGAAATAGTAAAAACTCAGGGCTGCCGGAAAAGAATTCAAAACAAACATGAATACGACAGGCATGATGTACCCTATGCTTTTCATCGGCCCCTGTGCGGTAGTTAGCTGATTGTTGAAATGGGTATAAGCCACCTGGGAAATTGTCATGAGCAAGGTAAATAAACTGACATGTGCACCATAAAATGGAATGGTAAACGGTAAGTCAACGATGGAATCATAGGTGGACAAATCATGAGCCCATAAGAATGATTCCTGCCGTAGCTCAATGGAATTGGGAAAGAAAAAGAACATGGCCAATAAAAACGGCATTTGGAGCACCATGGGTAAACACCCCGAAATCGGACTTACACCCAATTGGCCAAAAAGCTTCATTTGCTCTTGCTGCATTTTGGTCTGATCGTCACCGTATTTTTCTTTCAATTCATCTATTTCCGGTTTAATCACCCTCATCTTTGCCATTCCTATATAGGATTTATAGGTAAGGGGAAGGAGAAACAGTTTGATGATAAATACGATCAGAATGATAATGATACCATAGTTGTCAAAATAATTTTCCAACCAATGAAATAAATTCACAATGATGTACTTATTTACCCAGCTGACAAACACATAGCCCATGTCCACATTCTTATCAAATTCGGGGGTAACTTTCCGGAGTATATTATAATTATTTGGTCCAAAATAATAATTGACTTCTCCGTCTATTGGCAATGATAAGGAGGCATACATGTTTTTTTCCACAGATTCCTCCAGAGGGGTATCCTGGGCCAGGTTTCCTCCATTGAACTGATCCTTTGCAATAATACCTGAAGTAAAAAAACGCTGCTTGAATGCCACCCACTTTAAGGGTTCGCCGATCTGTTCCTCATCCTCAGAGTCACCTGTGGTAAGGTAATCGTAGGACCCATCTGTCGTGAAGTAATTCATGTAGGTTTTTCGCCTCGATTCCAGCATATCCTCCTCCAACCTTTTCAAGCTACTTTCCCAATTGATGACCATTTCCTGATTGGCCAATGCCGACCCAAAACCGGTAGCCTCCATTTTATGTGTCAACTGATAACCCGATTCCGGCAAGGTATAAGTTCGGCGCAAGGTCCCCGATCCTGCAGAAGCCGAGAAAATCAACTGATTGGCGGCTTGACCCTCCATATCGATGGTATTTTCAGTAACCTGAAAATATAAGTCGTTCAGGCTGAGTGCCCCCTGGGCCGTATTGATTAAAAAATCAATTTCCCCATGTTCTTTATCAAATAGTATTAACGGTTGCTGATCATAAGTTTTAAAGTTTTTAAGCTCTACCAAACCTATTTCGCCCCCTTTGCTGGAAAGTTGTATCTTAACCACCTCGTTTTCCAGTACATATTCATTTTTCATCCCTTTGGTCAAAGTACCAAAAACCCCATATTTTTGGCTTGCTTCAAGGGATTGGA
Source organism: Cyclobacteriaceae bacterium (assembly GCA_040905205.1). Taxonomy (GTDB): domain Bacteria; phylum Bacteroidota; class Bacteroidia; order Cytophagales; family Cyclobacteriaceae; genus Cyclobacterium. The sequence goes on along the minus strand of JBBDSB010000032.1, from coordinate 8,362 downwards.
GACTGTCTGAAACCTCATCTTGATCGCCAAACTGGCCATTTTCTTCCTTTTGGGGCTTTTGAGAATCTTCCTGGACTGCTACAGGTGCTGGTTGCTGTTCAGTAATTTCCGGTCCACTTGCGAAAAATAGCGAATATACCAAAATGACTGCGGCGAAAAGAATGAGTCCTGTCGCTTGATTTTTATCCATGATTTAAATATTTGTTTTAAGGGATTATCTCCTTATAATGGTTTTAATTTTTATTTATTGTTCTTATTGTCAGATACCGCTTTTATGAAGCGGACAAATAGAGGATGAGGATTTAGTACCGTACTCTTATATTCTGGATGGAACTGTGTACCCAAATACCAGGGATGATCCTCCAATTCCATAATTTCCACCAATCCCGAACCTGGATTTTTACCAGCGGCCACCATGCCATATTCTTCAAATCTTTTAAGGTATTTATTATTGAATTCATACCTATGGCGATGCCTTTCCGTGATCTTAGGTTTCCCATAAGCCGCCAAAGCTTTGGTTCCTTTAATCAGTTCACAGGGGTAAGCGCCCAGCCTCATAGTGCCGCCCATCTGGGTAATACTCTTTTGCCCTTCCATTAAAAATATTACAGGATCTTTACATTCACCCTCCATCTCCGTAGAACAAGCATCGGGAAGTCCGATTACATTCCTGGCAAATTCAATAACGGCGATTTGCAATCCCAGACAAATGCCAAAAAAAGGAATTAGATTTTCCCGTGCATACCTTGCGGCTTCCAATTTTCCTTCCAAACCCCTGAGGCCAAATCCTGGGGCAACCAGAATCCCATCCATGTCCTGAAGTTTTTTATCCACATTATCCACATTGATTTCTTCAGAGGAAACCAAATGGAGATTAACTTTGCATTCCAATGCTGTCCCTGCATGGATAAATGATTCAGTAATGGATTTATAAGCATCCGGCAAAGATATATATTTTCCAATTAAAGCAATGTCAACCTCCTGCGTAGGGTTTTTGAGCCTTCCCAGGAAATCCTTCCAATGCTCCAATTCGGTATTGGTTTTGGAAGTGATTTTCAACTTGCTCATTACCCTTTCGTCCAATCGCTCCTTTCTCATCAAAAGAGGTACATCGTAGATGGAATCAGCATCCATGGCTTCAATCACACAATTCAACTGCACATTGCAGAAAAGAGCGATTTTTTTCTTTACATCCTGGGGTAAGTGCCGATCCGTCCTGCAAACTAATATATCGGGTTGAACACCTGCCTCCAAAAGCTGTTTTACGGAATGTTGGGTAGGCTTTGTCTTTAATTCTTTTGCAGCTGAAAGGTACGGAATTAAAGTCAGATGAATAACCAGAATATTGTTAGGGCCAAGATCCCACCTGGCCTGACGGACGGCTTCAATAAATGGCAAAGACTCTATATCACCGACACATCCTCCAATTTCTGTAATGATGACATCATATTTTCCAGAATTCCCAAGTTTGTAGAAGTTGTTTTTTATCTCATCCGTAATATGGGGAATCACCTGTACTGTCTTTCCCAAATATTCTCCTTTCCTTTCCTTGGTAATTACATTATTGTAAATCCTTCCTGTGGTGACATTATTGTTCTGAGAGGTCGTGGTATTTAAAAACCTTTCGTAATGACCAAGGTCCAAATCGGTTTCTGCACCATCTTCGGTGACATAACATTCTCCATGTTCATAGGGGTTTAATGTCCCTGGATCAATATTAAGATAGGGATCAAATTTCTGAATGGTAACATTAATTCCCCTGGATTGTAATAATTTAGCTAATGAGGCGGCAATTATCCCCTTTCCAAGGGAGGAGGTTACCCCTCCGGTAATAAAGATGTGTTTTGTAGACGAACCCATAAGAATGTTTAAAGGATATAAAGTTTGTATTCTTATGGGATTCAAAATTAGGCAAAATAATTGATTTGCTCATGGCTATCCTGATTAAAATTTTTGACACTAAGGCCTGTTTGCCATTATCCATCTATGAACAGATCATTAAAACCCACTTAGAAATCGAATTAAACAATTTGAGCGCAAACCATTTAGGAAGATATAATTCACTATAATACGCTACCAAAAGGAAATTTTCCCCTTTGAATGATTAAAATACCGTATTGCTTAAAGTACCAATGCCTTCAATCTGTATATTTATCTCATCCCCACTTTGTAATGTAAAACTGCTGTCAGGCACTATTCCCGTTCCAGTCATTAACATGGCACCATTGGGAAAGGTATATTCTCTGAATAAAAATTCTACCAATTGATCAAATTCACGCTTGATTTGTGAAATGGCAATGGCTTCACTGAAAACCACCTTCCCTTTTCTGATGATGTCCAATTTTATTTCGGTTTCCTTGGGTAAAGGTTTATTGGTAACATAAATACAGGGGCCAACCGCGGTACTGCCATCATATATTTTGGCTTGGGGAAGATAGAGTGGATTTTCTCCTTCAATGCTTCTTGAGCTCATATCATTGCCTATGGTATAGCCTATTATTTTTCCGGATTTGGTTATAACCAGTGTAAGCTCCGGCTCAGGCACATCCCAGGTAGAATCCTTTCTGATCCTTACTTTTCCCAGGTGACCCACCGCCCTGGGACCGGTGGCTTTCATAAATAATTCCGGCCTTTCCGCAAGGTAAACTTTTTCATAAAAAGTGCCGCCCCCACTGTCTTTGGATTCTTCCTGCCGTCCCAATTTACTCCTGAAATAGGTGACACCGCTTGCCCAAATTTCCTGATTTTTTACCGGGGGCAATAAAAAATCATTCATCCAATCCTTCCCTAAAGGAGAGGGGGAGGAATTTTTTATCTGCAAAGACAATTTATCCAAAAGGTCATCCCTGTTAATAAAATCATCCCAGTCTTCATCAGGTAATGCATAATATTCCTTATTGTCTTCAATGACGATGCCTTTTAGAGTGCGGTAGATTTTCATAATTAACAAAATTAAAATATGTGGGGTATAAAACCGAATTAAATCTCATCAATGGGTAAATTATTAAAAAACGAAAGACAATGCCAACACTAAGAGGAAACCGGTCAATGAAATGATGGTTTCCAGTACTGTCCAGCTTTGAAGGGTTTGCTTTTCAGAAATGTCCAGGTATTTTTTTACCAGCCAAAAACCACTATCATTGACATGGGAAAGAATACAGGAACCTGCAGCAATGGCAATACCTATCAAAGCTTTCATGGGGTCGGAAAGGTCCATGGTAATAATTACCGGTGCTATCATGCCTGCAGCGGTCACCATGGCTACAGTAGCAGAACCTTGTATCACCCGGATGATTACGGCAATGACATAAGCCATAACAATAGGCGCTACTTTATAATCGATAAATACCTGGGCCAGCGCCTCTCCGGCACCACTTTGAACCAATATTTCCTTGAACATCCCTCCTGCTCCAGTAATCACAATGATCAATCCTGCCGGTGCCAATGCCTTGTCCGAAAATTCCAATAATTCCTTCGCTTTGAAACCTTTTCTATATCCTAAAAAATAAATGGCAATAAGCGTAGCAACCGTTAATGCAATGAATGGATGTCCCAAAAACTGTAAAATCCCCAAGAAATAATTTTCTTCATTAAGATAACCCATATTTGCCAACATACCTGTGGTGGTGGCAATCAATATCAAGAAAAGAGGCAAAATAATGATGAAGGCAATCAGAAAAAAATCAGATCGGGTGGCTTGTTCTTCCTTACCTTCCTTAAAAACTATATGCTCCGGTACTGGCACGTATATTTTTTTGGATATATAACCACCAAAAACCGGACCTGCTAAAATGGCACAGGGAAGCCCCACCACTACCCCAAAGATAATCATCCAGCCCAATGGCGCGTTGATGATTTCAGCCACGGCAACGGGTCCTGGGGTAGGAGGAATAAAAGAATGTGTAACGGCCATTCCTGCTAATAAGGGAACGGCAAAATGAAGTAAAGAATAACCCGATTTTTTGGTCAAGGCATATACCAAGGGTATTAGGATAATAAACCCTACATCAAGGAAAACAGGAATGGAAACAATAAATCCGGTAAGCATGAGGGCCCAAGTAGTCCTTTTTTCCCCGAATGCTTTAATAATAAAATGTGCCAAAGTCTGCGCACCCCCTGAAACCTCCAGTAATTTCCCCAGTATAGCACCCAGCCCCACCACAATGGTAATAAATCCGAGGATGTCCCCCATCCCCTTTTGAAGACTTGCAATCAACTCCATAAAAGGCATTCCTGCCGCAAGACCGACAAAACAACTCGCCAATAAAAGAGAGATAAAGGCGTGGACCTTTAATTTCATCACCAGGACCAACAATAAAAGAATAGAAAGAGTGGTGATGATCAATAAGTAAAATGTTTGGTCCATATTAAGGGTCTATTTTTGATGAATAAAGGGCTTGATTATTTTATATTAATTTCCAAGGTGGGAATAATTGATGATTTTTGAAATTAGATCGATTGGGCCAGGCCACTAAAAGCTTTTAGGTGCTTTTTCAGGCCACTCCAATCTTTTTTCTCAATATAGGATTTAGGAACCAATCCGCTTCCCATACCAACTGCCTTAGCCCCTGCATTAAAATAATCCTTGATGTTATTTTCATCAATACCACCGGTGGGCATCAGTTTAATTTCATTAAGGGGTGCCAAAACGTCTTTGATATATCCCGGGCCCATGGCGTTGGCTGGAAAAACTTTCACCATGGTCGCCCCCATTTGCCATACTTCATATATCTCCGTAGGCGTAAATGCGCCGGGAAAAATTGGGATCCTTTGGGCCACACAATAGTTTATTACATCTCTGTCTGCAATGGGTGTAACGATAAATTGGGCTCCGGCTTCTAAAGCATCGTGCATTCCAGACAAATCACAAACGGTGCCCGCCCCAATATTCAATGTATCTCCAAATTCCTTTGCCAACCTGGAAATGTCCTCCCTGGCATTTGGGGAATTTAAGGTAATTTCCATGGTGGAAATGCCGGCTTCTTCAAAGCAGGAAGCTACCTGCAAGAGTGCTTCACTTTGCAAATTTCTAAAAATAGAAACAATGGGTGCCTTATTAAAAGCCTCCCAGGAAAATCCTTCTTTCATGGTCAAAATTTTGATGATAAATTTGATATTGGCCCTGAACAACGGAATTTGACACCAATTCAGGCAATAGTTTGACGGATGGTATTTCTAAAATATCCAAAGCCATACTATAGGCTTGATAAAGTTTTTCTTCAGAACACAAATAAATGGCTTTATCTGGAATATTGGCCAAATTACCTAGTTCATTTCCAATCATCAAACCACTTAAATAATGAAAGTTTTGCTTTTTATCCAAATGTCCAAAAAGGTCATTGGTCCTGACATTGAACAAAACCGATAATAAGGGCTTTGTTGATACATGCTTCAAACCTAGATTAAAAGCTGTTATTTTTTCTTCGGAGTCCATTAGAGAATCTCCTTCTATACTATTGGAAAGCACACTGTTATGGCAAAGTAATTTAAATACTTCTCCAGTCATAAACGTATCAAAATCAACTATTTGACCCGAAGAAATATAAATATGTTTGGAATGGGTGCCGGGAAAAATAAATACCCCCTCCCCCTCAAAATCAGGCAGCTGGGAGATCAAACCGATAAGCTGGGTTTCTTCTCCCCTCATTACGTTGTGGTCATTTTTTATTCCGGAAATGATGACCATAGGATGATTAAAATTTTCCTTTGCGGAAATCTCATATATCTTCATTCCTATACCGCTGGTATCAAATGGCACCGAAACATAAGGCAATTCTTTAATGCCCATACTGGAAGAGGCCATTCCCGAACAGATTATCAACCACCCTTCCAATTGTTGGCCGGATATTTTTTCCAGCTCTCTCACAGCACCATTTATATGGTTTAAGTAAAAATCCTGCTTTTCCTTAGGGTCATTGGCCTTGGATTCCCTCCATCCATTGAATGCTTTTTGGATTCCAAAATCATTGTGGTATTCATAAGCCACGCTATGATCTGAGCTATTTACCAGGCGAAGCCTAAATGAACTGGTACCCCAATCACAGCTTAAAAATTTCCCCATACCATCTGTTCAATTTTTTCCGGAATTGATTTTAACAAGTATATATAATGATAGCAAAAAAAGTCAGGTATTTACAGCCTGACCATATTAAAATTGAAATTAAAAAATTAATAAAGATTTTTTCGATTTTTTTATTTTTTTTACGGTAAAAGAGGATTAAGGCCTGTATAAGTAACTTCCCGTCTATAAATATCGCCTTCTTTGGGTTAATTGAACTACATTTTTAAAATTGACACAAATAATGGAAACATGCGTTTGAGGCATTGATTGTCCGTGCAACGGCGGATTAAAGCTTAAAAAGAATTGTTTCTCAAAAGCCAAAAATTATTTGGGATTCAAGGGATCGGCTATTGCCGTTTCAGTGGCTTTTGTCTGGAAGAACGGATGTTGATCAGTTCTATTTGCCCCTTCCGAGGCCTGATAGGGTAGGTTAGAATGGTGAGCTTGTTGAAGGCCCACGGTGGACATGCTTTTGCTTATTAGTGCTTGCCAGCATTTCGGGGTATTGACTGAGCAACTCAAAAAATTCATTGGACTGATGGATAAACTCCCGGATTTCATATTCTGTAAAATGCTTCTCCAGGTACTCAATAATACCGTCGTAACCTGTTTGGGCACGCATGGACCAAACAATTTCTAAAGCCATTTCTTGTACTTCGCCATCACTTCCTTATGGGGGACCACCTCACCCTTATCTGCCTGGGCAAGCCCCTCTTCTATTTCGGATCGCTCTTCTGCACTGATTCTTTCCCACCAGTCCTCTTCTTTCCTTTTTTTCAAAGAAATGAACTCATTGATTATCTTGGTGTCATTTAGCCCCGCAAGCCATTCTATCAACCGTAGTTTCTCTGTCTGTATGTCCATAAAACTGTCTTTTTCCAAAGATAACATTTTTAGTCCACATTCAGGTATTATTCCAGTTTCATAATTTCCGTATTTGCTTCCGGTAATCCTTTACGTAAAACTGCGTGGCCTCCAGATGGGTGTGGCCCAAAAAGTCCCGGACATATTTTACCGTCAGGCCACTTTTTTGGACTTGCTACGAGGGTTTGTGTAGTTGGGTTGATGATGCTTTCCGCTTTCTTGTTTGCTTTGTGCTTAGTGCATTTCTCGTAGTACAGTATAAGGTCGATTACATCAATGGCCTTTCCGTGAGTGGTGCAGTTCGTGGAGAAGAAAAAAGCCGTTTGGGTTATGTAGTAGAGCTGCAGACTCGGGGTTTTGTCATTGTGGAACGGACATTTTAAACGGTTCTGCTTGTCGGCTTCAGCCCGTAATGTTGCAGGAGCATTGCAAGAGTGAGGCGTTGTTTTATCTCGGTTATTTCCATAATCGAAAGATTCTTGAAAAATAATTTTTGTTCCTATCAGAGATAAAAATATCCAATTATTTCAATGTGACAAAAATTATCAGGTTTTATTATATCTGCTATTTACGTAAATTTGTTATAAACAAGGATTACAGAGTATAATTGTATCCTATCAAATATGGAAACAGGCAAAATATTAGCAACTTTAAGGGATGCCAGAGGTTGGTCTCAGACCGATTTGGCTGACAACAGCGGGGTGTCTCGTGTAATGATTGGTAAATATGAACGAAGCGAAGGTGTACCGTCCATTGATGCCGCCAAGAAAATTGCAGATGCCATTGAGGTGTATTTGGATTATTTGGTTGGCGAAGGACAATTCGCCAAGTTTGACAAAAAGACGGTACAGCGCCTACAGGACATCGAAGCCCTCAACCCTGCTGTCAAGGACAAACTTTTCTTTTTGATTGATACGGTAATCCGGGATACAAACGCACAAAAAGGTTATATGCAATGATAACACAATTTATAACAGACGATCACGGTAAAAAACTTGCAGTAATTCTTCCCATCAAGGAATACAACAAAATGGTGGATGAGTTGGAAGAACTGGAAGACATCAGGCTTTACGATGCTGCCAAAAAAGGCAAACAAGAGTTTATTGATGCCGATCAGGATTTCAGGGAGATTGAGGAAGCCCGTAGGAATGAAGGTATATAAAGTCCGTTTAGAACGCAGGGCCCAGTAAAAACTGGCCAAGATACCGGAACCCTATTATTCCAATATCAAAGCTGCCATACTGGATTTGGGGAACGACCCACGCCCAAAGGGCTGCAAAAAACTAAAGGGAAGGGAGGGCTACCGTGTCCGTGTGGCCGATTACCGCATCATTGGTCATCTAAAGACTTTTGCGCCTGCTTTGACCATTCTATTCTTAAAACCATTTCTGATACCTTTTCCTGACTTCCTCATGTGGAACGGTCTTACCTTCTTTT
>JBBDSB010000031.1:0-2134 GCA_040905205.1 Cyclobacteriaceae bacterium | reverse complement strand
AGGTAGGTGCAGCTCAACAACTGATTGGGCTCCAGGCTGATCATTTGCCCATCTACAGTTAATTTTAAGGGTACCGCCCCAAAATTCCAAAAGAATTTAAGGTGGTTTTCCGTCGCTTTAAGCGTTTTTTCAAATTCATTTCCATCCGCCAGATGAAAACTTCCATCCATGGTTTCTATGTTGAAGCACTTATGCATTTTTCAGCTATCAAAAAGCCCATTCCACATTTAGACCGAGTCTTAGATCTTGCAGGTGATTTTGATTTAATTCGTGTTCTGCCCCAGATGGAGAAGTAGTATCGTTGGACCATAGTGCCCATCCATATCCGATAAACGCCGATAATGCCCACCTCCTGAAGTTATATCTGTAGCCGGTGTTCAAGCCTGAGTAGAGGGCCTGGTATTCGTGGCTGATAGGTGGACCCGTAATGGTGTTTTCCTCTCCCCATCCATATTTGGCATACAATGCGCCAAAAAATCCGCTTCCCGGTGTTTCTCCGGGAAGGAAATAGTTTCTGTATTCCACCGCAACGGAGCTGGCTTGTTGGTCTTTTGCTTCAGACCATTGATTTAATCGATGCGCTATTCCCAACCAAAATCCGTTTTTTTTGTAACTGTATTCATAGGATAACACCAGGTTTTCAGCTGTTAATCCCAATACATTTGTCCCAATGCGATTTTTATACTCCTTATTTTCCTGGCTAAAGGCATTGTGCTGACCTAACAGGCATGCGACAATCAGCAGGAATAGGTACTTTGTATTTTTCACCATGTCATAGAATTTTTTTTCAGCTTTTATTGGCTACACGAAATTTAATTGTAGATGGGGCTACCCCAAAATCAGGACAGATTAGTTCAGACAAGCCCTGTTCAAAAAGCCCGATTTTTATAAGGGCCTGATGGTGTATACTATGTTCAAGACAATAGGCCAATTCTCTTTGAAAAGAAGATGGGATACTACTAATCTGAGTTTTATCTGCTGCATAACTTGCCAGTAATGCCGTTTCTCCTGAGATTTTTTTTGTACCCAGATAGCCAATGAGCTTGTCAATGACTTTTTTCGCCTCAAGTGGTTTTTTTTCCAACACATGATCTCTTTTGCGCCCATCATAATTTACCGGACCATCTTCCATGTAGGACTTGGTAAGACAAGTGTAAAACTCAATTATATGTCTGATGTGCTGCCCAATGGAAGCTCCTGATAAATAATCGGACGGATATTGATACTGTTCTTCGTTAAGCCTTTCAAGTAAGGCGGAGATGCTATTGAGGTTTTCCTGACATTCAGCTTGCATGGAATCAAGGGTTAAAGGTTTCTTTTGTGTGGGTATTGGCCAATTCATGGTAACCCATTACAGCTACTTCGGTAATGTTAGGCTTCCAAAAAGAGCCACCTTCAATTTTTAGGTAAATATGTCTGATTTTCATTCGATTATCGTTTATTTTTGCAAAAACCCCGAAATTTCCTGATGCATCTTTCTTCAGTGTAAACACCTTTTTGTCATAGGAAACAAATTTAAATTCTACCCTGTCCACTTCTTGATGGATAATGTGAATACCATAACCAAATTTTTTTTTAATCCAGTTTACGGGGACGAGTTGACCTGAGTTTTCATTGTCCAGCCATTTAAGGCTGATCGGCTCATCCTTTTTGGGAAGTCCGTTCTCATCCAGATGCAGAAAATAGACAATTTGATCCTCATTCAGACTTCTTTCTATAGTAAAAAGTACCTCTTGACCCAAGCTCGAAAATACCGGGATAAAGAGGATGAACAGGATAGAGAACAGGCCTGCAAATCGTATCATTATAAATATTTTTTCTTATACATATAATTAGACGGATAAGCCAGATCATCCTGACAAAATCATTTATAATTATTTTTGGCTATAAACTGTAAATCTTTTTAGGTTTTTCGATCGGTAGTATTTTATTCGTAAAAATACTGACAAGCATTTGTCGGCATTGTTTCTTTTTTCTTGAATCCACAGTTGGGGCAGGTGATGGTTGATATTAGTATCGCTTCCATTCTCTGAAATTTTTTAAAGCTATTTCAAATGTCGCAGAATTAAAACCTTCTTTCCGGTTTTTTTCACTAATCTGAAAAATAATTTTCCAGTGCCTGAACAGTGTTTTG
>JBBDSB010000030.1:0-2144 GCA_040905205.1 Cyclobacteriaceae bacterium | reverse complement strand
CTACCGGGATCCGAACTGCATTGGTAACCTCCAAAGTTTCTTCATACCAATCGAAAGGAACAGGTTCCTCATAAAAATCATACTGGTATTCCTCCATGATCTTTCCCACCCGGATGGCCTCATCTGTGGTATAGGATCCATTGGAATCCGCATAAATGACCATTTCAGGTCCAAACCGCTCCCTGACCAAAGGGATCAGCTTTTCCGTCCTCCCGGGTGGAAAATCGGCATTGTGGCTCATCCTGCCTCCTACCTTAAATTTGAGGGCCTTGGCATTGGTTGCCCTGACCTGTTTTTCTATCAGGTCCACGGATTCCTCAGCAGACTTGCCACGATAATTATTGGCCTGGTAAACGGCAATATAATCGTGATGCACCTTGCCTATCATTTCCCCCATACTTTTGTTGGCCATTTTACCCAACAAGTCCAATATGGCAAACTCAAGCGTGGCCAAAGGTACCCAAAAGGCCAGATTTTGCAGTTTATAATTGCTTTGGTAAACGTAAACTTCGTCAAGTAGCTTTTCCCAATCCCTGGCATCCTTGCCTATAAAGAAAGGCTGGATCCGGTTCACAAAAATGGGATAAAGGTGGACCATTTGCATGTTGTTGCTTACTGACAAGCCCTCGGCTCCGTCTTCCGTCCGGACCCTGCATAGAAAGTTATTACCCCTCCTAAGCAATTCTACACTTTTGATAATGAGGGGAAGATCAAGCCCCTGCAGGTTGATCACCGGCTCCTTCAATATCCAGTCAAGTTCCGGATCTTTCTGACCTATGCCCCTGGCCATGGCTGTTTGGAAAATCATGGCCGGGCCGGCCAAACCCCCAAGAGCTGCGCTTTTAATGAAATTTCTTCTGGATGTTGACATACCTTATATTATTCCGGGAATTTTAACCTGAATACTGTACACGCCGGTTCGGGCGGTCACGAAAAGTGTCTTCCTATCTGCTCCTCCAAAAGCAACATTGGAAGGAACTTCAGGAAAGACAATGGTCCCCAAATGCTTTCCCTGAGGGGAAAACACCAATACCCCACCCGGGCCGGTGGCATAAAGGTTGCCTTCGGTATCCACTTTGATGCCATCAGGGTTGCCGGGACGGTCCATATGAGAAACATTAAAAAATAAACTGCCCTTCCCTACTTTCCCTTTTTTGCTCACCGGATATTTCATGTATTTCTTAGGTTCGCCGGAATTGGCCACATAGAGGATGCGCTCATCAGGAGACAGGGCCAATCCATTGGGCCTATGAAGGTCATCAGCGATCAAAGTCACTTTTCCTTTTTTAAATTGATAAACCCCATTGAAGCCCAAAGTATCTGTGGCTTCCTTGCTCAATCCAAAAGGGGGATCCGTAAAATAAATGATGCCCTTGCTGTCTATAATAAGGTCATTGGGACTGTTGAAAGGAGTGCCTTTAAAAGTTTCCACCACGGCGGAATATTCTCCGGCGGGACTCAGCATGCCGATTTTTCTGCCACTGTGTTCCGCCATAAGAAGGTTGCCATCTGAATCAAAGGTGAGTCCGTTGGCATTGTTGCTTGGATGACGGAAGGTTTCCAATGCTCCTGTTGGATCCAGCTTGTAAATCGTATTGGCGGGAATATCACTGAACAACAGGATATTTTCATTTTTGTCCCATACGGGTCCTTCGGTAAACTTAAGGCCTTCAGCAAGCTGCCTGACTTCCACGTCTTTGTCTACCAATCGTTTCAAAGCCACATCATTTTGTAGGACTGTCTGGGACAGGGAAACGGTGGAGACCAAACACAAAATGGGCAATACAATTTTTATCATGGTCTATTGGATTTGTTTTATTTCAAGCTTCAATATACGATTAAATGGCTAAGTTTTTAACTGAATTTCTTTTCAGAATGGACGATCAAAGGCTCTTTTCCTTTCCAGAATGGTAGGATTCCCTTACCTTTTCTTCAACCCATACTCGACTCCGACTAGTGTTATGTCAAGGCTTGAATTTTTATTGTTGATAATTTTTACAAAATTTTGGGTCTAAAGAAATCCGGGCAAGGGCAATTTTACGAAGACAGTTTAGAACCATTTTTCGCTTATTAAATAGGTTGCCTTTTTTTATATATTGGACTTAATATCAAATGTTTAACCTTTATTCCTTTGTACTTTTGGC
>JBBDSB010000029.1:7435-13183 GCA_040905205.1 Cyclobacteriaceae bacterium | reverse complement strand
ATGAGAAACAGTTTGAGGTGATCTTGGGCAAGATTACAGTTTGTTATAAACTAATGAAGAAGGATGTTCAGGAACTTCCTAATGATGAGAATAAAATCAGAGATGTACTAGTTAATGAATATATCAATAACCCTAATATCAAAAGAAAACTCAAACTAGAATATTTTGTTTTCCCAGAGGTTCCCGAAACAAGAACTCCCGGCAGAACGGATATCCGAATCCATAGCCCTAATAGTTTTTATAATCAAGCGGAGTATTTCATAATTGAATGTAAAAGGCTGGATAATATAAATCTCAACGGAAGTTCCGGTCTTAATGCACAATATATTCAACAAGGAATTTGTCGATTTACCTCAAAACACTACACATCATACTACAGAGTAAATGGCATGATCGGCTTCATCGTTGAGAAAATCGATATTTCAACAAACATCCACAACATCAATGACCTATTGATTAATAAATTCAAGGAATCAAATACGACACACACGATCATTCAAGATAACTTTATAGAAGGGTTTCCTGACCATTTTCATTCAATTCATAAAGATACAGATGATAGACCTTTCAAAATTTATCACCTGATGTTCGATTTGCACGAGAATATCCAACGCTAGAAGGCATACACATTGCTAGGTCGCTCAAACCTGCCCACATCCAAAAACTGCCAAAGAGAAAAATCTCTCCTACCAAAAAAACGAACAAACAGGAGCCCAGAAACAGGACGAAGAAAACAAAAAACCTAAAAAGATATATAGGGAATTCGCTAATAACATTTACCTTTCTAACCAATTCGATTACTTTAGTGATACTGGAAAGTGCAAGCACACTCATCATTCATAGACGATACCATCAACAGACCCTTTTTCTTTTTGGAAACTTAATGGGGCATGATCAATCATATCCTATTTCTATGTGCAATAAATACATGCTTCCTAAAAATGGTGGGTTTCCAATTTAAAAGGGTAAATTTATTAGGTATTAAAACCTTAATAACCAAATCTTATGAATAAAACAGCCCTGATTACCGGTGCCTCGGACGGCATTGGTTTGGAACTTGGCAAAATCCATGCTTCCAATGGAGATGATCTGGTACTGGTTGCAAGAACCATATCAAAATTAAACGAACTCAAATCCCAATTGGAAAAGGAGTTCGGTATTAACGTACTTACCATTCAGAAAGACCTTGCCGTCCCCGACGCTACAAAAGAGGTGTACGAGGAAGTGGCAAAAAAAAACCTATCCATTCATTACCTAATCAACAATGCCGGGTTTGGTGATTTTGGACTTTTTCACGAAAGTGACTGGGAGAAACAAGCACAAATGATCAACCTTAATATTATGGCCCTGACCCAATTTACCAAACTGTACCTTGAGGACATGATCCAGCAGGGAGGGGGTAAAATCATGAACGTGGCCTCCACGGCTGCTTTTCAGCCAGGGCCGCTGATGGCCGTTTATTTTGCTACCAAGGCTTATGTACTCCATTTTTCAGAAGCCATAAATAATGAAGTAAAAGATAAAGGAATAACAGTAACGGCCCTTTGTCCTGGGCCCACGGAGAGCGGCTTTAAAGCCGGTGCCCAAATGGAAGAGAGTACTTTAATGAAAGGCAAGAAACTTCCTTCAGCCAAAGAAGTAGCAGAATTTGGATACCGAAAAATGATACAGGGCAAAGCAGTGGCCATTCATGGCACGAAAAATTTCATTTTATCTAATTCTGTGAGGTTTACTCCAAGGTCTTTGGTTGTGAAAATCTCCAGAAATGTAATCAAGTAAAATTAATCATTGAAGCAATGAAATCGAGCCTTCCTGTCAGACAGGCTTGACCCAAGCGAATCACAGAGGGATGATTATAAAGTACCTGCCGGCTGGCAGGTGCGAGATTCCCCCGAAAAGAGTCGGGGACCTTTAGTGCAAAACAAGTGATGACACCGCCGAAATAACAATTATAAACATTTGAAATTCGGTTAATTTTGCGTTTTCTCCAAAATAGCACTGATTTATTCATCTCTTTTTATTGGTAAATCGTAATAGCCTTAAATTCGACAATTTTTCTTTTATTCCTTTGGAAAACAGCAGGGTAAAGGTGATCAAAAAACTTAACTACAGGTAAACAAAAGCATGAAAACAAAAACCCCTTTAAAAAAGGGTACGACAGAAAGGACCGGAAAAACCAAGGGTCCCGTAAAAAATCTTGAGTACCATTTACACCCCGAATGGTGGAAAAGAATTTTTAATGCCACCTATTTGAAAACAGATGCGGATGTGGTGGAAGATGAGAACATCACCAAATCGGAAATTGATATTTTTCATAAGCTTTTGGATATTAAGGATGGCGACAGCCTATTGGACCTGGCCTGTGGACAGGGCCGGCATCTACTTGAACTTAACAATCGTGGATCTTACCAACTTTTCGGCCTGGACCGGTCCAGGTATCTGATCCAAAGGGCAAAAACCATCGCCAGAAAAAGAGGAGCTGCAATACAGTTCAAAGAAGGGGATGCCCGGAAATTACCCTATGCCACTGATTCATTCGATCATATCACCATCTTAGGAAACAGTTTTGGCTATTTTGAAACCTCGGAGGATGATGTTAAAATTCTTAAGGAAGTATTCAGAGTATTGAAGCCAGGGGGCAGGTTGTTAATGGATGTGGCAGACGGCTCTTTTTTAAGGGATAACTATACCCCGAGAAGTTGGGAATGGATCGATAAAAAACATTTTGTATGCCGGGAGCGTTCTTTGGCGACAGATAATGAAAGACTTATCTCCAGGGAGGTGGTTACCAACACGGAAAAAGGGGTGATTGTGGACCAGTTTTATGCTGAAAGGCTCTACACCAGGGAAATTCTGGCAGATCTGACCAACAAAGTAGGTTTTATGGACCTGGCCTTTCATGGAAACATCGAAGTGGAATCCCTTCGCAACCAGGATTTGGGCATGATGGCCAACCGTTTTATCCTTACCACCACGGCGATGAAAGAATGGTCTCCCAAAAAGAAGAAAAAAGGGATTAAAAATGTGGTGGTTATCATGGGGGATACCAGTTTGAACGATGTGATCAAGCCGGATGCCAAATTTGATACGGATGATTTTGAAACCATAGAGAAACTTAAAATCGGGCTGAGTAAAATAGAAAATTATAAGTTCAGCTACCTAAGTAACCACAATACCATGATTTCGGATCTACAAAAGATAAAAGATAAGACAGACCTGGTTTTTAATCTTTGTGATGAAGGGTTTGGAAATGATGCGAAAAAAGAACTTCACCTTCCGGCTATATTGGAAATGATGAATTTGCCTTATACGGGGTCCAACCCCCAAACCCTGGCCTATTGCTACGATAAATCTCTGATTAGGGGAATTGCCACTGAAATTGGCGTTCCTGTAGCCAATGCCTTTGTTATTACCGCTGAAGACAATCTCTTTGAGTTAAACATCCCCTTTCCAGTCATCGCAAAACCCAACTTTGGGGATTCCAGTTTTGGAATTACACAGAAGAATGTGGCCAATACTATTGAAGAACTTGCTGATGCCATTCTCAGGATCCGGGAACAATTTGGGTATGACAAACCCATTTTGGTGGAAGAGTTTCTCACTGGGGCTGAAGTATCCGTGGGCATCATTGGCAATTCGGATAATTACACGGTGCTTCCCATTATTGAAGAGGATTACTCAGAATTACCGGAAGGGTTACCAAAAATTTGTGGCTATGAGGCCAAATGGCTGACGGATTCTCCCTATATGCAAACCTTAAGGTCTATCCGGGCAAGCTTGCCTTTGGCTTTGGAACAGGAACTCATTAACCACAGTTTGAAATTGTTTCAACGGTTGGATTGTAAGGACTATTGCCGCTTTGATTGGCGATTGAATAGCCTGGATGAACCCAAAATGCTGGAGGTGAATCCCAATCCCGGCTGGTGCTGGGACGGACACCTTGCCAAAATGAGCAGTATTGGAGGCATGGATTATGCCCAAATGCTGGAAGCCATATTGAATGCGGCGGAAATGCGATACCAGCCTGTTGGAGAACAAATGGTACTTTAATTCATTCTTCAAGGCAAAAGATGTTTGCCCAAAAATTCTTCAGTAGCTTCATTTACCTTGACCAAATTGGAAAATTTCATCCAATGATGGGTGTCCCCCGGGATCACAAGGTACTCGTAGGGCATTTTCTTTTGTCCATGTAGCTCCATCCCAACAGCATCTGTCTTTGCGGACCTCCATGTACAAATACCACAGCCGGTTTTTTTGATTCCCCACCAGATGGTTGAAATAACTGTCCATATACGGTTGTGCCATCCGCAGCGGTAAATTGCACCTGTTTTGGAATGACCAGGTCCCCAGAAGGAAAATCTTCGGGAATAAGGTCTTTCCCCAACAAGCTGATTTCCCCGCCTTTTAAAATAGCCGGGAGAAGTGCGCGCTTTGGGGTAGCTGAGAAAAAGGCAATTTCATTTCCCTGCCCTGTAAAGACCGGATAGGATTCTATGGTCCATAGGGCTACATTGGTCATCAGGGGCATATTATTGGCATTTACCGGCCTGGAAGCATTACCTCCCCCATGGTCACCCCCACGAACAAATACCAGGAATTCCCCATCTTCACTGAATTGCAAACCGCTGATTTCCTGACCATCATCTTTCATAAAATCAGTCAACCTCCCGGCCTGATAAGCGGGTCCCTCGGCCATATACACGTTCCGTCTGCCTTGTTCATTCATGGCCCAGGCGATCCTGGATTGGCTGGCATTGGCAGTAAGTCCAGAGGGAAAGGAGAATTTGGAAACATCCAAAGTGCTGAATTCCTGGCTAAAGCCGGGAAATAAGGGGAGCAGCAAACAAATAAGTAGGGCGAATGATGAGGGGAATTTTCGTATCAACATGGTAAGGTCAAGTTTCAATAATTTTGATGTATGAAGTACAGCACTTTTTGCAGCTCTTCCTTTTGCACATTGGAACTCCCGGTATAATTATTAAAAAAGGTACTAAAAATCAGTGTTTTGCCGGATTTGGTGATCAGGTAGCCACTTAGGGCTGAACTCATGCTCAGTGTTCCGGTTTTGGCATAAATATAGGCTGGATCCCCAGGGTCTGCCGGATACCAATTTCGAATGGTCCCGGATTCCCCACCGACAGGAAAATAGGCCTTGATTTTTTGCATGGGCACTTCATTCCTGATTTTTTCCAGCAATTTCACCACCGACCTTGGCGTGAACATATTTTGCGGAGACAAACCGGACCCATCCACCCATTGTGGTTCGTCAGGAAGGTCATTCAACAGGCTATCTTTAGCATATTTTATTGCGGCTGACATGTTCAGGGAATCAAAGAGCTGGTCGGACACCATTACGATCAATTGTTCCGCAAGAAAATTATCACTGATTTTCATCATTTGGGCATAGATGGAGTCCGCTGGTGTGGTAGGCAATTTTTGGTGAGGGAGGCTGGAAAATCCCTTATCATCGATCAGGGTGATCTGTCGGCCTAGGGCTTCCTGTAGCAGGTTTTTGGTCAGATTGGCAGAAGTAATAAAGGGCTTGTCGGTTTCAAAAGACAAATGCTCCACTGCCGGATTTAAGACATAATGGTAAATGTTTTTTCCTTTACCGGGTCATAAAGCATAAATCCCATATGCCCTTTCTGAAAGATTTCGGAATCAAAAACGGATTTTTTTACTTTTTGGACCGTGCAGGAAAACAGATAGCCAGTAGATTTGCTTCATGGGTCTAAATTTAAGCCTGCT
>JBBDSB010000029.1:5738-7335 GCA_040905205.1 Cyclobacteriaceae bacterium | reverse complement strand
GCAGGAAAACAGATAGCCAGTAGATTTGCTTCATGGGTCTAAATTTAAGCCTGCTTGGGTGATAAAAAATAAAAAGCTAAAAAAAATACCGATTGATCAGCTGTTTTTTTTGGAAAATGAGGGTTGATTTTATGTTCAATCCTACTTTTTAAACCCAAATAGTCTCTCCAGTGCAAAGGCTCAACTCCGCTGGGTGTGGATTGGATCTACATCCCTTATATCCATTATCGTACGGATACGAGCCATTTACAATGGCGGTACAACAGGAGAGTACGCCGGAAACGTTTTTGGAAACGGATACGGTTGGTCATTACAAATGGCCTAATGGCATGTTTTATCTTTTTACAATATCAAAAATACGCGTGCGAAGTTGCAAACTTCGCCCAGCCTGGGAAAGGATAAAAAAAGTGGTATTGAACAATTAAGAACAATGGAGAAAATTGAATAAAGAAGAATCCGGTGCCTTTAGGTGGATTAAAATGGCTATAATTTTCAAAATTGAAATATGTACAGCTATTGCTAGATTTTCCGCTATTTTTGGAAATATTAAAGGATGACAAAATAATTCACCATAAATGAGAATGGAAAACCTTCAGATCCTATCCGATGAATCATTATCCTCCTATATGGAACAAGTGTCAAAAGGCTTGCCCAGGGCGTTTGCTCATTTACATGATGCGGAAATATCCACTGATAGTTTCAGTTTTTACACTTCAGTGTCCTCGGTATTCAGCAGTAAAATTGAAGGAGAGGACATTGAATTGGATAGCTATATCAAGCATAAAAGATTCGGCATTGAATTTTTAAGGGATTATACCAAAAAGATTGATGACTTATACAACGCCTATTCTTTTGCTAAAAACCATGAACTTAACCAAAAAAACCTTTTAGAAGCCCATCAGCTACTGATCAAGCATTTGTTACCGAAAGACAAGCAGGGTAGTTTCTAAGAAGAAAAATTATACTCAAAGCGATCCAAGGCATTTGCAATGCTGGTCAATAGGGAAGGAATGTTAAACATAGGCGTAATTGTTTAGGGGAATCGTTTGGCCATTACAAATGGCCTGTTGGCAAGCTTTATCCGTTTACATCTGCGAAAATAGTAGGGAGAAGTTACAAACTTCACCCAGCAAAAACACACAATCCAAATATCCAAACAGAAACGGACACAAGGCATTTGTAATGCCGACCAATCCGGAAAGAATATCAAACAATGTCCACCTAAACGGGCTGACTTCCCCATAAGGGGACCCAAGGGCGAAGTAAGGCCAAACGGCGTTTTTTTATTTACGTAAATCGGTTGGCCATTGCAAATGGCCTGTTGACAACTTTCAACTGATTGCGACAGCGCAAATATTAGGGAGAAGTTGCAAACTTCACCCAGCCTGAAACTTCACCCAGCCCGTAACTTCACCCAAACATTACTTCCTTTATCCATAACCTCACCCTTTGCGCCCTTCATAAAAAAAAGTCCCCCCTATTTAAGGAGAGACTTTTTTAATTGAATTTTAACTTACTCGTCCCACCAGATCCTGTCCAGCAGGGTTACATCAGGTACATTCTGGCCATTCCTGCTTATTTCATTGTCCGGATAGGG
>JBBDSB010000029.1:0-5638 GCA_040905205.1 Cyclobacteriaceae bacterium | reverse complement strand
GGGACATCGATGGAATAACTTCCATCAATATCAGAAACAGTGCCTGTATTGGTGTTTTGAATGACAATGCTCACCCCCGGAAGCAGACTTCCATCTTCAGCCGAAGTGACCTTTCCCTTGACGGTTACCTGCTGGGCAAAAATAGCTTGGCTCAGGAATAGGATCCCCAGGAAAAACAGTAATTGAGTACAAGTTTTCTTCATACGCTTTTTGTTAAATTTTAAATTGATTGAGGCTTATTTAACCACCTTTGGCCGGTAGTGTTTCTTTAGGAGGGGTTTTTTGATAAATTTAATGCATGCCTCCCAGTAATATAAACTATATTTCAGCGCTATACTGGCTTTGCTGTGCCATCACGCATTATTAAGCAATAAGTTTAACAGAAAAAATTCATATTTTCAAAAATCTGAACATATAATTTCAATTCAGTATAAGTAATATTCAAATTACTTTAAAGTAAAAATTAAATCATCTTAATTTCAAATTCATAACCCCCTAATTCTTTGGAAATAGGTAAAAATTCGTCTTTTTAAGATAACTTTCTGAGAAAGTTAATATACTGAAGAAAATTTTAAATAATTTGATTTTATTGGTTCTGAAATGAAAATAACTAAAAGTTGGATGTTTGTAATTTCTGGTCCTAGATCTGCATTATCCCATGAAAAAAATTGAAAAAACAATATTTCTTGAGAAATTTCCCCTGGCTCAACTGGATGATCAAAGGAAAAAACTGGTTTCAATGGCCATTTTAGCCATTGATAAAGCCTATGCCCCCTATTCAGGTTTCAAGGTAGGTACCGCATTGCTTTTGGAAGACGGGCAAACCTTTTCTGCCAACAATCAGGAAAACATTTGTTTTCCGGTAGGTGTATGTGCAGAAAGGTTATTGTTGGGTTATACACATGCCAACAATCCTGACATACCACCTTTAATTCTGGCCATTGCAGCAAAAAAAGCAGATGGTTCAGGCATGGCTACGGTTACCCCATGTGGACTATGCCGGCAAAGCATCAGTGAATATGAAATGAAATTTAACCGACCTATAGAAATTCTGATGTATATGCCGGATGATCATGTTTTGAAAGCCAAAGGCATAGATCAACTATTGCCCTATAAATTTGAAGACCTCAACAAATAAGGGCCAAATGCACTTTTCCAAGCGGCTTCAATCCTTGATTTTTGTTGCCAGGACATCTTTGCCGATGATCCGGTAAGCATAACCATGACGGGCAATGTGGGCCTGACATTCCTTAACGGTTTTTTCATCAAAATTGGCCTCCTCATAAACAATAACCTCGGGGTCAATTCTGTTCAGATCTAGCATTTTAATAATTTCAAAATCAAAACCCTCTGTATCAATGATTAGCAATTGAAACCCTCCTTTGTCGAATTTTTCCAATAATGCATCGGGACTGATCGTGTCAATTTCCTCACCGATAATCCAATCCTCTTCCCTTTCGGGGATTTTTAATCCTTCTTTTAAGGCCTTCTTTTGAAGGCTCCCGTCCTGAATTTTTTGGATTAAAACGGCCTTATTGAAACTGGACAATCCCGTGGCCCACCTTTCCGTGCTAATGGCAATTTTGTAAAGGGTCTTGGTACCATTTTTGATGTCAAGAGCCGCATTAATGGCGGTGATTTCCGGTCTTTTTTGATGGAGTCTGATAAGGTACTCCTTGTAAACATCCGGCTGCGGTTCCAACATTACCCCTTTCCAATGATCCCTTTTGATAAATTTATGAATGGGATCATGAATAAAACCATCATTGGCACCAATCTGTAGAAAAGTAACCGGCGCGTGTTTCTTGGAATATTCATCCAAAAAGGCGGATAAAGATCCTGGTTTTGGCTTATAAAAATACCGGTAAAAGGAGAGGTAAAGTGGATTTTCCGAGGCGCTCAGATTGAATAAGAACCTTTTATAATTCTTCGCAAAATGGAAAGGTAGTTTCATAGGTTTGCAAATATAAATCATTTATGCTTTTATGTGTCAGGCCATCCATTGATTTTGGATAGGAGTTTTTCATGAACTGAAAGTGGATTTCAAATTTTCTGCCTCCTAATCCATATTGCCCAGACCAGGATGGATGAATTTACAGTATGGATTTAAACCTTGCAGGGATTTTTACTATGGGTTTTTCTGACAATGTTCCCGGCTTATTCAAGGCATAAAGGGGCCTATATAGATTTTCTCTTCGCCTGGCAGCTGCAAAGAAATCATCTCCTTCCAAGGCTTTGTTCTCCATGATCAATTTAAAGAGTTGATTTCGCCGATCCAAATGACCGGACCATCCTTCCTTAAGCCGGGAGGAATCCTTCGTTTTGTCAATAGAACGGTCAAAATCCACCATTCCAAAGTGAAACAAATACAGGTTGGGATCGATGTGGAAGTTTTTACCTTTTATACGGTGAAAACCGGAGCCCCATTGTAGCGCCCTTGTGGCTACCACAGGTTTGGTATACCTGGAAGATACATGTGCAAAGCTCCTTTGTTCCAAAAAAGGGCGGGAAAGGTCTATCGGCAACTCCAATTCACGGTGTTGCCCCACGTCCAGGCCAAGGGCTGAAAGAGATGACGTGGAAATCGGCCGGGATAAATAATTGGACAATGACCTGCCTTGCAGGGGATCCAAAACCAAAAACTCATCGATATCATGGGCGATGATCAGATCATAGCGGTAAAATAGGGCCTTTGCAAAAGAAGAAACCATCTTAGCCCTATTTCTATCTCCCTGCGCCCTGCCCAATTTCCGGTGCGGCACGGTAATGACATTAATTTGTTCATGATGTTCGGGAAGCGATTGGTCCTGACCGTCCAACACCAGAAAAAGGTTTTGATGACCAAATTGAGCCCCATAGTATTGGATCCATTTTGGAATAAAAAAATGATCGTTTCGGGCCATGGAAATCACCCCTATTTTTTTTTCTCCGTCTTTGTTCATGAAAGCAACAATTGGATATTTAAAAAACTAATTTTGATAAAAGTATAAAATTATTTTTTATTACTGGTTTATCTATTGATGCTCTGTCGTGATAATTCATTCGCAGCAATTAAGGTTAAATTGAAGGCGAAGTCAGCTTATAAATTTGGTGGCCATCAAATCTCCCTCCGCTAATATTGCGGAAATTCATAAAAACGAATACTTTTACACCAAAAAAATGTTGGAGACCCCCACTGTGGAGGCAGAAAAACCCATTGATGTCATCATTCCCTGGGTGGACGGTGATGATCCGGAACACCAAAAGAAAAGGGAAGGGTACCTGGGGAAAGTGCCCACCAAAAATATACCGGGAGCACATCATACCCGCTTTGGTTCGATCAATGAGATAAAATATGCGGTTTTATCCATTCTTACTTTTGCCCCATTTATAAGAAAAATTTTTATCCTTACCGACGGGCAGGATCCCCGATTGGATAAGGACATCCAAACTTATTTTCCGGAAAGGTTAAAAGACGTAAAAATTATAGACCATAAAGAAATTTTCAGGGGGTATGAGGAATTTTTGCCCACTTTTAACAGCCGATCCATTGAAAACCTTTTATGGAGGGTAGAGGGTTTGGCGGAAAATTTCGTTTACTTCAATGATGATCTGTTTTTGATCAAAAAATGCAGGCCTGAAGACTGGTTTATTAAAAACAGACCTGTACTGAGGGGAAATTGGCTTCCTGTACCGGTTTTGAGGAGGGTATGGAATAAACTCCAATTGGCGGTAAACAGCGGTTTATTGCATCATCCCAATTTTCAGTTGCGGCCCTCTTTCCATACCGGACAATGGCATGCTGCAAAGGTTTTGGGTTTCAGGTGGAAATATTTTTATTTTGGACATACTCCTCATCCCATCAACAGCAGGAGGCTCCAAAAATTCTATTTGGAAAATCCAGATCTCCTGAAAAAAAACCTGACACCTAAATTCCGGGACCATCATCAATTCAACGTGATATCCCTGGCCTATCACCTGGAACTGTTACAGGGCAATAAAAACCTGGCACCAAAAAATTTGGCTTATTTGCAACCCAGGAACCGCCCTGAAAATTACCTTGAAAAGAAAATCAAACAATGTGAAGCAGACCCCGATATCAAATTCATGTGTGTTCAGAGCCTGGAATCATGCAGTAGGGAAGATCAAAACAGGGTTTTGGGTTGGATGGACAAAATACTAAACTTGTAGAATCGGAAGCATATGGAAGGAAGGGTAATCAAAACGACAGGCTCCTGGTACATTGTGCATACGGATCAGGGGCTGGTCAAGGCGCGGTTAAGGGGAAAGTTCAAACAAGAGGAACTCAAATTGACCAATCCCATTGCCGTTGGGGACATCGTAGAGATGGACCTGGAAAATAATCAGGAAACGGCGGTCATTAAGGAAATCCTTCCCCGCCAAAACTATATCATCAGAAAGTCCACCCGCAAGCAACATTTTTCACATATCCTGGCTTCCAATGTGGACCAGGCTTATTTGGTTGCAACGGTGCGGGCTCCCCGGACTTCCCTAGGTTTTATCGACCGTTTTTTGGTAAGCACGGAAAGCTTTCGGATCCCTGCCACCATCATTATCAATAAAACAGATGAGATCATAAAAGAAAAAGACAGGGAATATGCTGCATTGATAGAGGAAATCTATGAGCCCATAGGCTATCCGGTAATGCAAATTTCAGCCCAGTTTGACACCCATCTTTCTGCTGTCTTTAGGTCGCTATTGAAAAATAGAACGACTTTATTGGCAGGTCACTCCGGTGTGGGGAAATCCACCTTGTTGAATAAATTAATTCCAAATGCCGATCAGATCACTCAACCCGTGTCCAAAGCCACTTCCAAAGGGATCCATACCACTACTTTTGCGGAGATGTTCACTTTCGAAAACAATGGCTATTTGATTGATACGCCAGGGATAAAGGAATTCGGAATATTGGACATTGAAAACCAGGAATTGTCCCATTATTTTGTTGAGCTAAGGAATTATCTGGGCCAATGTAAATACAACAACTGCCAGCACATCAATGAACCGGGCTGTAAAATTTTGGAAGTTTTGGAGAAAGGATACATCCATCCCTACCGCTATGAAAATTACCTTAAGATTTTATATGAAGAAGACACACACCGCTAAATATCAAAGTTTAAGGCCCAGCCCGGCAACAGACAAATTCTATAAAACCGGCCTGTAAAACAATTTCTAGATCCAACAAAACAGCTCTCCGTTTTGAAACCATCAGGTTTTGGATTAATTTTCATTTTAATTTTAATTATCCTATGGAAATGGAAAAAATGGCCCTGGTACTTAACCACAGGCAGATTCAGCAAAAGATCACCCGCATAGCTTATGAAGTGTATGAAAGGAATGTGAAAGAAGAGGACTTGATATTTGCGGGACTTACCGGGATGGGATACCAATTGGCGGAATTGGTAGTGGAAAAGTTGCGGTCCATTGCACCCTTTCAAGTCCAACTTATCAAGGTGATTTTAGAAAAAAGCAAGCCCAAAATTGGTGAAATCAGCCTTTCTGAAACCCCTCAACTGAAAGACAAGTCCGTAATATTGGTGGACGATGTGCTGAATACCGGCAAAACCCTGGCCTTCGCCATGGTGCCTTTTTTAGAAGCTGAAGTGAAGAAAATGGAGGTTTTGGTTTTGGTAAACCG
>JBBDSB010000028.1:0-2156 GCA_040905205.1 Cyclobacteriaceae bacterium | reverse complement strand
TGGAAAGTAAAAGATTATGCAAAGTAGCATTGTAAGAAACACAGATAATCAATGACTTAGGCCATTTACTTTACAGTACCACTTTGCATAAATAATTGGCTATTGTTTTAGACTTTTCAGCCATTCCAGTAGATTATCATCCTTCTCCCAGGTTTTTGTTTTAGCTGCATTAGGGTTCAAGTCAACATAGGCCTTTTCAAAAGCTTGACGTTTTTGTTTAGAATCAGCACGAGCATATACATCTGTAGTCTGAACCGAGATATGTCCTAAAAAATCTCGTATATATACCAGATTCACACCGGCCTGCAATAGATGCATGGCCTTTGAATGGCGTATATGGGGAGCTCTCCATATACGCCAATATGTAAAGTGTTACAATATGGGAAGCGTTCTTTAAAAACCACCTTTAGAGCCTGTTTATCTTCAAATTACTCCCCATATTTATAGTAAACTTTAAATAAAAACTTATTATGAAAGAAAAATTGAATATCCATGAACTCATGGATAGGGTTCTTACAGACCTAAAACAGGAAAAATATGCTGATTATACTATTGGCAGCTATCGCCATTGTTACAATGGTCTGGTAAAATTCATTGAGGGGAAAAATGTTGTGTGTTATTCTAATGCGCTCGCAATTGATTACATGCAACATAAATTTGGCATTACTATAGATGGATTGTATGATCAATGCCCTTCAAACGCACGTTCTTCAATCAGGGCATTGAAGCTTCTTGCGGATTATTCCCTACACGGTGTGCAGATAAAAAAGAGAAAGTTTGGGGGGAAACCGTTTGAATGTCCGGATGTATTTAGCGCAGATTACGAAGCTTTTAAGCTTGCGTGTAAATCAAGAAATTATGCTCCAATGGGCGAGACATCATTATTTTGGTCGCTGCATCAGTTTCTGAAATTTATGAAAAAAGAGGGGCTTGCCTCTTCTTCTGAAATGACAAGTATCCATATCCTGAAGTTTTTATCAACCCAAAAGGATTATAGTTCCCGGCATATTGCCACTACGATTTCCAGGCTTCGAAATTATCTCCGGTTTCTTTATAAAGAAGGTATTATTGAACATGATTTGTGTAAATGCCTTCCGCAAATGAAAATTACCCGCGATCCCTTTATACCTTCTGTTTGGGAGCAGACTGATGTAAAAAAATTGCTTGGATCAATTGACCGCCATAATCCGAAAGGCAAACGTGATTATGCTATTCTTTTGGTGGTAGCGCGTCTCGGCTTACGTGTAGGTGATATCCGCAAATTAAAACTATCGGACCTCAACTGGAATCGTAAGCTAATATCCATTTTCATGCAAAAGACAAAGCAGCAATTTGAATTACCTTTACTTGAAGATGTAGGTTGGGCCATCATTGATTATTTGAAAAATGGACGCCCTCAAACTGATTCTGACTTTGTATTTATCCGCCACAGAGCTCCATACAATGGATTTGCAGATCATAACTGCCTGCATAAAATGTTGATAAGACATATGGTTAAGGCCAAAATTGAAGGAATGCAGGATCAAAGACATGGTCTTCATTCTTTGAGAAGTACCCTGGCACTTGCTTTACTTGAAAATGGAACCCCACTTCCGGTTATCTCTGAGGCACTTGGGCATCAAAATATACAGGCCACCAGGTTTTATTTGAAAATAGACATGAACGGTTTACGCAACTGTGTCATTGATCCGGAGGAGGTATGCCATGAATAATTATATATGGAAAAGCAAACTCGCTGCTCATATGCAGGAATACTTGGCACTGAAGCGTATGTCGGGTTTCAAATATAAGGGTGAAGGGAGAATGATGGAAATGTTTGACCAATACTGTTATGATATTGGCTTTAACGGTGACCGGTTAAATGCTGAACTGGTCAATGGTTTTTGTTACGGGATACATTATGAAAAGGCATCTACGAGATACCGAAAGGAAAAGCTGCTAAGTGGACTGGCTGAACATTTATGTACCATCGGGTATCCATCCTATATCTGTCCGAGGAAATCGGCACCAAAAAAATGTACATATACACCTTATATTTTTTCAGAAGAAGAACTTGGGAACTTGTTCAAGGCAGCAGACACCTATCCATCACATCGATTAAGTAGGGCTTCCTCAGACCGAATCTAAATTACGTAAATACAGTCGGTTAGAGGTCT
>JBBDSB010000027.1:0-2157 GCA_040905205.1 Cyclobacteriaceae bacterium | reverse complement strand
CAGACCCAATTACATTGACTTTTTTCTGCGTTCCATATCCAACCACCACTACCTCGTCAAGGCCCTGAACATCCTCAGCCATGACAATGTCAATCACTGCCCTGCCATTCAACGGCACTTCCTGAGTAAGATAACCAATGGAGGAAAAGACCAGAATGTCATCCTCATTAGGTACGTTTAGGGAATAATTACCATCTAAGTCGGTGACTGTGCCAACGAAAGTGCCCTTTACTAATATGCTGACACCGGGAATGTGCTCTCCATTAGATGAGGTAACGGTACCTGAGACATCTATGAGTTCATCATTTGCATAGGAGCTGCCAACCAATAACAGCTGTCCTAAAATGCTCATACAGGAAAATCCAATGATCCTGATAAGTGATTGGAAAAGTGATTTTTTCATACTTTGGGTTTTTTGGGTTTATCATTTATGAAATTCATCTTCATTTAGAGGGAGGCCAGCAAAATCTAAGGCCCCCATTTGGAGAGGCACCCCTCTGTTTACGACCTTCCTGTCCATTCCTATTATTTAGCAAGCAGAAGTTAATCGAAGTCCCATGGTTTTTTGATTAACCAATCGCTCTCAATATAATTTTATTTTTGAATAAATCATATATTTTGATCTTTTTTGGCGATATAATTTAACCCGAAGGATTTTAATTTTGTTATTTAGGATTAAATTTATGCAACGGCTTCATTTTATGCAACGGCTTCATTGATTTCGGTCTGTTTCGGGAAGGAATGTGAGAGGGTCATTGACAATCACTATAACGTCCCATCTGTTGAAGGATATGGCCAAATGCTTGGTAAAAAAAATCACTTGGGGATAAACCGAAGGTCTTCGGATTCATTCCCACTGGTTTGCACAAGAATTACAAGACCTGATTATTTAAGGATCCAAGAATGACTTAGCTGATGTCAGTCAGAAATTAAAAACTCTGAATGGTGTGATTTTTTCTTCTGATTTTGTAACTATTTTCTCCCTGGTCTGTATGTTAGTCAATACCAAATAAAGGGGAGAATTAATGAGGATTTAAAGTTCTCCAAAAATGCATTTTAAAATGATGATGCCCCGCGTAGACGGAAAATCAATTGGCTGATATAACCTTGAAACCCAGGCAAGGCCATTCATGACTTTTCCGTCGGGGCGCCATCATTTGTTGTCAAAGGTTTTTTAATTTTCCACCTTTTATGGGACCAAAGATAAAGGGAAGGGTAGTTTTCTATGTTTCTTTCAACATGGTCAATGAATGCTTCTGTGATGGAATGCGATGCCGTTTCCTCATAGGGTGGGGTAGCCACTAACTGATAATTGAATTCATAATGACCCCTTTTGGGTTTACTCACTGCTGCATAAACCACGGGGTGGTTGAATTTTTTCGCCAGTTTTTCTGCGCCTTCATAAAAAGCCGTTTCTCGGTTCATAAAGGTGGTCCAATACCTTATATCCAAATAATTCGGCCTTTGGTCAGCCGCCAGGACGATCAGCCTTTTTTTATTTCTGTTTCGGAGGTATTTTCTTTGGAAAGCCTCGCGGTCTGTAAGGTCCCCTCCCATTCGGCTTCGGATAGTTTTCATCAACTTTTCAAAAAAAGTACTGTTGACTTTCATATAAATGGTTTCGCACCGTTTGTCTACATTTGCGGTATAGGATAGTAAATGGCCTTCCCAATTGAAAAAATGACCGCACAAGCCCACCACAATTTCGCCATTTTTAACCCTATTGGTGATGACCTTTGCATTCCGGATGACAAACCTTTTGGCGATCATTTCTTTGGTCATGGTCAACAATTTAATGGTCTCTGCCAGAGAATCTGTAAAATTCCGATAAAATTGTTTTTCAATCTCCAACCTTTCCTTTCCGGATTTGTTAGGGAAGGCATGGTGGAGGTTTTCACGGACCACCTGTTTTCTGTACCCGATCATAAAGTAAATCAATAAAAAAAAAGCATCTGAGAACAGGTACAGAATACCTAAAGGTAGATGGGAAATCAGCCTTATCAATATCATAAATTATGGTTAATTTTGCTTTCGGTTTTGAAAGGAGCATCAAAATTGGGAAAATATGATGACTTTTTTATTTAAAATTAGTTATAAATGACGCCAATTAGTAATTTTAAATTCTATGTCTGAAGTACAGCGAAAAAAATATTCCGA
>JBBDSB010000026.1:0-2162 GCA_040905205.1 Cyclobacteriaceae bacterium | reverse complement strand
CAACTATCGGCTTCCAAAATGCCAATATTTATTTTGCCGGCATGAACCTTTGGGAGTATTCTCCTATTCGCAAGCCATTGGATCCTGAGACCATTTATGCAGGAGCTATTGAATATCCAATGCAAAGGGTATACACATTGGGTGCTAGAATAACCTTCTAAATATTAAATCTAAAAAGAATGAAAAAATATAATTTAATATGGACAATCAGTTGCCTGGCTGCAATGATGCTATCAGGTTGTAACGATGATTTTCTGGAACGCTACCCTCTCGATGAGGTAAGCAATGAGACCTTCTGGAATACAGAAAATGACCTTATGGTCTATAACAACAGTCTATATCATTTGGCATTGGATGATGACAATGTGGCTATTTTACATGGCCACAATGATGGTTTTAGTAGCCATTACGGAAGTTATTGGTTTTTAGATGGCTTTACTGACAACCTGGCGCCAAGGAATGACAGACATACATTCTTTCAGCAGGTTCGAGCAGGCAAACAGCTCGTTCCAAATAGTGACGTATGGTTTGGTTATAGTGGTTGGAATTTCGTCCGGGCCATCAATGTAGGGATGGATAATTATGACAAAGCCAATATTACTGAGGAAGTAAAGAATAAGTACAAGGGCGAAGCCCGATTATTACGCGGATGGTTTTATGGGGAGAAAGTTCAGACATTTGGAGATGTTCCATGGGTTGAAACAGAACTAAATATCGATAATGAAGAGTTATTTGCTGCCAGAATGCCAAGAGAAGAGGCGATGGATAAAGTCCTGGAGGACTTGAACTTTGCTACCACACATCTGCCTGATGATTGGGGAGATGGCAACGAACCTGGTCGCCTGAACAGGTGGGCAGCTTTGGGCATTAAGTCAAGGATATGCTTATTCGAAGGAACCTGGAGAAAATACCATGGAGGTTCTAATCCCGAGATGTGGCTCAGAGAAGCAGCAGAAGCCGCTAAGGAAGTAATGGACAATAGCCCATATGGCGTATACAATACAGGGAACCCTGAAACTGATTTCAATGCCTATCTTCGTATTCTTGACGTTAGTGGTAACCCTGAAGTAATGGTCTGGAGACGGTACCAGTTGGGTATCTATACCAATGTAGTTCAAGGCTATTTTGGCTATACCGGAGGTGCTACCAAAAGTTTTGTGGAAGATTTTCTTTCAACAGACGGTTTGCCGATTACTTTATCTCCACTCTATGAAGGGGATGATACCTTCGAGGACGTATTCATTAATCGTGACCCTCGTTTGAGGCAAACTATCCTTCATCCTGATGATACCGAGAAGTATAATTATGATAGAGCAGATGGAAGAGATTACCCAAGAGTAGTGGGTATGCCAGGAGGATTTACTACTGAAACCGGCTATCACATTATCAAGCATTATAATGCAGACGATATGATTGGTAAAGCATACAATACGTCAGAGACCCCTGCGATAATCCTAAGGTATGGAGAGGTTTTGTTAAATTATGCTGAAGCTATGGCAGAATTGGGAGAAATCTCCCAGGCTGATCTGGACATGAGCATCAACCTTTTGAGAGATCGTGTAGCCATGCCCCACCTGACTTTAAATCCTCCTATGGATCCAATGTATGCGGATGACGGTGTACCTTCCTTGATTGTAGAAATCAGGAGAGAAAGAAGGGTGGAATTGTTCTTGGAAGGCTTCAGGTACAAAGACCTTAAACGTTGGAAGCAAGGCAAAAAATTAGAAAAGCCTGATCTGGGTATTCGATGGAATGCTGAAAATCAGGCAAGATTTGCCGGAGCTATTATCGAGACAAGTGAAGATCCTGAAACAGGTAAGACCTATATCGACGTTTACAAAGGCACCGACTGGGAAAATCCGGTATTTGATGAAGCCAAACATTATTTGTGGCCCCTTCCGCTGGATGATTTGGCCCAAAATCCACAACTGGAACAGAATCCGGGTTATAATTAATATTTTGGTTTTTCCATTCCACTAAAGGGAATGCAATCAATGAACAAGCCAAATTTTGAATTACATTGAACAGTCAGTATTAACCTGATTATTTAATTGGATTAAACCTGCCAACAATTACTCCGGATAAAAACTCCGAGCCCAATTGTTGACAGGTTTTTTTCTTTATATTACACAAATGGAGTGGTAGAAATAGCATAAAAATGT
>JBBDSB010000025.1:0-2165 GCA_040905205.1 Cyclobacteriaceae bacterium | reverse complement strand
CCGGCATGGCTCTGAGGAAACTGGCCAGGTCTTCGGCACTCATATAAGTTTGCCTTTCATCCAACAGTATGATGACACCGGATCTTCCATTCAGGTTGATGTTACCATCTGCGTCTACGTAAACTCCAGGTGATCTTCCCACCACATCCAGGGCATTATTGCCCTCTGCCATTACCGTTCCCTCAATGTTTACAATGGTTTTGTCTGCCTGGATATGAACACTGGGTTTATCAGCATTCACAGTGACCGCTTCCAGATCAGTTATTTCCCTGGAAAGGATGAGTGGGCCTAGATCCTTTTTAATCCCGGGGTTCAGGATAAAAGGCTCACTTTGGTGACTATGATAGCCTATGGTTGATACTTTGAGTAAAACCTTTCCATGAGTTAAAACTTGAAGGCTAAACAGTCCGTCTTCATCTGTCATACTTCCGGAAATCAAATTTCCCGATTCCTCCTCCAGTAGAACAATATTGGCATAGGGCAAGGATATCCCTGATTCATCTCTAACAGCACCTTGGATGGTAGATAATGTGCTTTGCGCGGCCAAGTGGTGGTGGAGAGAAAAGCATATAAATGAGGTAGCAAAAATAGATGTTGATAATTTCATGATATGTAAATTTGTATGATCTGCTGACCCTCATTGGGAAAAAAGTGCCAAACCATAAAAAATTATTTAAAACATTGATAATCAGTTGTTTAAAAAATATTTAAAAACAGAAGCTGTCTCGATACCGAACACTGACATTGTTCGGTAAGGGGACAAAAAAAGCCCCTTAAAAACATTAAGGGGCTTGAATGGAGGATTTCCTCTTTTTATTTTTTGGCAGCAGTATACCTTTTGCTTACCTCATCCCAATTTACCACATTCCAGAACGCTGCAATGTAATCGGGTCTTCTGTTTTGATAATTTAGGTAATAGGCATGTTCCCACACATCAAGTCCTAAAATAGGGGTACCCTTGGTTTCAGCAATGTCCATTACCGGATTATCCTGGTTGGGAGTTGAGCTTACCTGAAGTTCCCCTCCGCTGACAGTCAGCCAAGCCCATCCAGAGCCGAATCGGGTTGCGGCAGCCTGGGCAAATTTTTCTTTAAATCCTTCAAATGATCCGAATTTTTTACTAATGGCTTCGGCAAGCTCTCCGCTGGGTGCTCCGCCACCTTTGGGGGATAAAACGGTCCAGAACAGGGAGTGATTATAATGTCCACCTCCATTATTACGAACTGCGCCGGAGGCAGAAGATACATTTTTCATGATTTCCTCAATGCTTTTGTCGGCTAAATCAGTACCTTCTACGGCATCATTTAGCTTGGAAACGTAGGCATTGTGGTGCTTGCCATGGTGGATTTCCATGGTTTTGGCATCTATATGCGGTTCCAATGCATTGGTTTCATAAGGTAAACTAGGAAGTTTAAAAGCCATTGTTATTAATTTTTAGGTTAAACATTTAATTTAGGTTGAGGGTTATTGTTATCAAAAAACCTATCTATCAAACCAAACCTTTTCAAAAATGGTTCTAAATTTAAAATGAATCTCTATTTTCTTAAATTTTTAAAAAATTGCACCAACAATTCTTTGGAAGGTTGTTTCAACACGCCTTTACTGACTTTCGTTTTTGGATGCAAAATTGGTATGGGTATTTGGGAATAACCCCTGATGGTGTCAGGTGTAGCATAATGCAATTCACCCAACTGGGCCCAGAAACAGGCACCGGCACACATCACACAAGGTTCCAGGGTTACATAGAGTTTACATTCGGGCAAATATTTGGATCCTAAGGCATAAGATGCCGCTGTTAAAGCCAAAATCTCGGCATGGGCAGTTACATCCGTTAACTTTTCCGTTTGGTTATAGGATTTGGCAATAATGCGATTTTTGCACACCATTACCGCTCCCACAGGTATTTCACCTTCCTCAAAGGCATATTTGGCCTGCTGGAGGGCCTGATTCATCCAGTGTTCATCTGTGAAAGGCTCCAATTATCTATTAAAATATCAAATCTAAAATTTCTTTCCTTACCCCTTCGTTAATGATCAGGGCCAGGACCAATGAGATGATCAAACCGATTCCTGCTTTAACGAAATCATTTTTTGCCAGCCGGTATGCCCTGACCAAACGGGCTTTTCTTTTTTTGAGTTTTTTGGACTTTGCCAAGGCGATGGACA
>JBBDSB010000024.1:0-2166 GCA_040905205.1 Cyclobacteriaceae bacterium | reverse complement strand
TTGCTGATATTTCCTTCATAGTAAAGGTCATTACCTACATTAACTCCTTCTATTGAAGCACTGGCTAGAAGAGAAGCAGCTTGTTGGAGGTCAGCAATTATTCCGTCATAAATGACTTCCTGACTGTCAAATTTGGGGAATTGAAATTGATCTCCTCCCTCATCACCTTGAAGGGCATCTATGTATGGAGCATCTCCCCAGAGGTCTGCAATATTGCCAAAAGCAAATGACTTCATCGTTAAACCGACACCTTGGAAAAACTCATTTTCCAAATCATTACCTCTCGTAATCATCAAGTCGTTTGTCCTAAGGATGTCATACCAGCCGGACCAGTTTCTGGAAGACCATTCATAGTTATTGTGACCACCATACCATCCATTCTTTTGGGTATGTTGAACCGCTCCGGCAAGATCGTTATAGCCCAATGCCAGATAGTCCTGAGCTGATGAAGCCAAAACTGTTGGCAACAATAGATTGGGATTGGCATTAACCGGATCAATCCCATATGGATTCGTGTTTATCTCGCTGAGTTTTTCATCACAACCAGTGACCAAAATAAGTCCCAGGAGAATTACAGCTATCTTTCTAAATTCAAATAAATTTTTCATGATATGTAAATTAAGGAACTTTACAAATTAAAATTAAGCTTGAAACCGACAGGGGCACTCCAAGGCATTACATTTTGACGTTCAATACCCTGTCTGAACCCTGAGCTGCCCTGGTTACCTGAACCAGCCCAGAATGCCCTTTCAGGATCGATGCCGATATCAGCTTTTGTCCATAACATAATATTTCTGGTGTACACAGAGAATGTGGCATTTCTAAATACACTAAAATTAGGAATACGATATCCCAGAGACAATTCCCGTAATTTGATAAAAGTCGCATCAAAGGTAACCTGCTCATTAAATCTCCATGGATACGTATTGGTAATTGGATACACATTAGTACCTGGTCCACCTAGATGTTCCTCATATACATCATCCGCAAAATTATCCGGCGTATCGGCTCCAGCAGTTTGAATTACACCCGGAATAAATGTACCATCAGTTCCATTCTCATCTACCGGGAATCCACCTGTTTCAGCCGTATGTCCACCTACCCTGGGAAAGTTTCCCGGTCTTGGTATGATATACTTGTCAGGATCTGATTTCAATAAGGCAGCCAATTCGTCTTCAGAATACAAGCCACCAGGGATTAAATTATCCAATTGCCTTTGCGACTTCCAGTCAGATTCACCGTACCTGTAAGTGAAAGACATAAACTCTCCCCCATTTCTCCAATCAAAGCTGGCATTCAATACAAAGCGCTTGTAACTTAACCTCGTCTGCATACCCAAAATAAAGTCAGGGTTGAAATTCCCGACTTTGCGATACTCTTCAACAACACCACGGAAGGGTTGCCATTCTCCCGTACTGGTCAAAATAGGCCACCTGTAGTAAGGAGAATTAGGATCCTCTACTTCAGCAAAACCATTGCTATACATGTCACCAATTTGCTCTCCCAGGAATGTAATGGCTCCTGCACCATTTTCTCCCCATAAAGTAATGCGGTCAAAGTTTTCCACCAATTCAAGTACGCTGGTCCTGTTTCTGCTCCAATTCAAATCAACATCCAGGTTCCAGCCATTTTTACTAAGCGGGGTACCACCCAGCGTTAATTCTATACCTTTACTCTGTATTAATCCAGCGTTTATCAGTCTGCTGCTGAACCCTGAAGATCTTGGCAGATTTACAGAAAATATCTGGTTCCTGTTGTCAATCACATAATAAGTACCTGAAAACCTCAGCTTGTTGCCATACATATTCAAATCAATTCCCCCCTCTATGGATGTAGCTTCTTCAGG
This sequence comes from Cyclobacteriaceae bacterium, assembly GCA_040905205.1. GTDB lineage: Bacteria > Bacteroidota > Bacteroidia > Cytophagales > Cyclobacteriaceae > Cyclobacterium. The sequence continues at coordinate 320 of JBBDSB010000024.1, read as the reverse complement.
TAGGAAATTAGGGTTATTTATACCGGAAGGCATGGCAGCGGTATTGATCGCATTGTAGGTGCCTGTAGACAAATTAGGTACCAATCGATAAGGGTCCGTATCATTACCCACCTGTGCCCAACCTACCCTGGCTTTCAACATGTCAATGTTTTCAGGAAGGTTAAAGGTATAATTTGCTAACCAGCTTAAAGATGCGGAAGGATAGAAATAGGAATTGTTATCCAAAGGAAGGGTGGAAGACCAGTCATTTCTTGCTGTCAAATCCAGGTAAAGCTGATCATCAAATCCAAAGGATGCCAATCCGTAGATACTGTAAATAG
>JBBDSB010000023.1:0-2167 GCA_040905205.1 Cyclobacteriaceae bacterium | reverse complement strand
TACTTTTTGGCTTGACCCAAAAAGTACCAAAAAAGTCAAGACAAAAAAATCCTTCTCCCCGCAAACCTTTCGCACCCCCCGGTTTTTTGTCAACCCACCCGCTTTTCGTAATTAAAAGGAGGTTCTTCAATATATTTTTAATTCTTTCAAAACTTATCAAAACTACAATTTACTTCCGCCTTGCAGGTTTTGGCGTTATGGAATCAGGACGGTGTGATGGCAAAGGCAAAAGCTTGTTTGACGAATGGTTTTGGAAAGACATGCTTTCATTATAATAGTCTTCCAACCAAAACCAGGAGGAGTTTGCTTTTGTGCGGGAGGGGTTCTGATTTTAGCCAAAAGATGCACAGCGGCGGGGTTTTTGGTTACTTTTTGGCCTGCAGCAAAAAGTAACAATCCTAATAACCATTCGTCATGAATATCAAGCTCCACCTTTTATTCTTTGGATCTTCCTTCACTGAAAACAAAAAGACCATGATTACCCAAAACGCTTTGTAGGTATTGATGAAATAATAAAAGGGCAGCCATTCTTTATGAACCGCTACCCTTTTATTATTATTTAAAATGCAATTGACTACACCCTATTTGGCATAATTCACCGACCGCATCTCCCGGATCACCGTGATTTTGATCTGGCCGGGGTACTGCATTTCCTTCTCTATTTTCTGGGATATCTCAAAGGAGAGCTTTCCCGCTGTATTGTCATCCACATTGTCCGCATCTACCAATACCCTTAACTCCCGGCCTGCCTGCATGGCGAAACATTTGTTGACCCCATCAAAGCTCAAGGCAAGGTCTTCCAGGTCTTTCAGCCTTTTGATGTAGCTGTCCATGATTTCTCTTCTGGCACCGGGTCTTGAACCGGAAATCGCATCACAGGCCTGCACAATGGGCGAAAGCATGGATGTCATTTCGATTTCATCATGGTGGGCGCCAATCGCATTGATCACCTCAGGATGCTCTTTGTGCTTTTTGGCCAGTTCCATGCCTAAAATCGCATGGGGCAATTCGGCTTCATCGGGATAAACCTTTCCGATATCGTGCAACAACCCGGCTCTTTTTGCTAATTTGGCATTGATGCCCATTTCTGCCGCCATGGTGGCACACAGTTTGGCCACTTCCCTGGAGTGTTGCAAGAGGTTCTGCCCATACGAAGACCGAAACCTTAATCTGCCCACCATTTTGATCAGTTCCGGATGCAGGCCATGTATCCCGAGGTCGATGCAGGTCCTTTCACCGATTTCTATGATTTCCTCATCGATGTTTTTCTCTGTCTTGGCCACCACCTCTTCAATCCTGGCCGGGTGGATTCTTCCATCCTGCACCAGGCGGTGTAGCGAAAGCCTCGCCACTTCCCTTCTTACCGGATCAAAGCCCGAGATGATGATGGCTTCAGGTGTATCATCCACTACGATCTCTACCCCTGTGGCTGCTTCCAAAGCACGGATATTTCTGCCTTCTCTACCAATGATTTTCCCTTTTACATCGTCGCTTTCAATATTGAATACGGAAACGCAGTTTTCTATGGCATGCTCGGTAGCGGTTCGCTGAATGGTATCCAATACGATTTTTTTCGCCTGCTTGGTAGCACTGAGTTTTGCCTGGTCCAGAATATCTTTAATATGGGATGAGGCCTTGGTCGTGGCTTCGTCTTTTAGCATTTCTATCAATTGCTCCCTGGCCTCTTCTTTGGTAAGCAATGCCACTTTTTCCAGATCCGTGATCCGCTGCTGGGTCACCTTGTCCAACTCCTCTTTTTTTACTTGTACAGAATGAAGCTGGGCGCTGAGATTTTCCTTTTTGCTGTCCAGCTCTGCCTCCTTCCTTTTAAGCTGCTCCATTTCCTTTGAAAGGATCTGCTCGCGCTGTTTAAGCTTGTTTTCATTGGTAATCAAAATATTTTTCTTCTTACCCACCTCATCCTCAAAATCTGATTTAAGCTTGAGAAATTTTTCCTTTGCTTCCAGTATTTTGTCTTTCTTCAGACCTTCTGCAGTGATTTCCGATTCCCTTATGATACTTTTGGCTTTTTCTTTTGCCTCGGTTTCAATCTTCTTGCTGTTGTTTTTGATAAACAATCCAGCCAAAATGACGCCTAATATAATACCAACGGCGCCGGCTAAAATAATGTATAATGAAATTCCCATAGATATATTTGAGTTTATCT
>JBBDSB010000022.1:0-13267 GCA_040905205.1 Cyclobacteriaceae bacterium | reverse complement strand
ATCACCCAAAGGCAATTACTGCTTATTACAATTTCGTTAATGCCTATCAAGTGTTAGAAGAAGGTGATGATTCCTATGGAAATATATGCTGCCTGGCCATAGACAGGGCAAAGGACCTTATGAAGAAAAAGAAAAAATAATCCCTATAATACAGTGATAAAGAAGTTCTCGTGTTAGAAATCATTTTTAAAAGGTATTTCACAATTTACCGTAAACAATTAAATATTCTGTTCCTTTCTTTTGAAATGAAGCAGCTTCTAAATTCTGTCTTTCCTTCAACTTGTAAAAATTATCAGTTCTTTAACCTGTAGATGACAAAATATTTGGTATTTTAGTCAGTGTAAATTAAAATTCCTATTGCCCAAAATACCTGTCCATGATTAATCACTTGCTTAAATTATGAAGTGATCAAGGAGATCAAAATGGACGAGAAGATCCGGTTTTGGCAGGAAGTCATGGCCTATGCCAAAAACCGGAATATCAGGTTTTACATCATCACCTGGAATATTTTCACTAACGGCACCGAAGGTAAATACGGCATTACCGATGATATTGGGAACCACACCACCCGTGATTATTTCAGAAAGAGCATCAGTGAAATGTTCAGGACCTATCCGGATCTTGCCGGCATAGGCTTGACCACCGGGGAAAACATGCATGGGGCCTCCTTTCAGGACAAGGAAGACTGGGCCTTTGATACCTATGCCAGGGCCATTTTGGAAGTGGCGGAAGAAATGCCCGACCGCCAATTCACCTTTATTCACCGCCAGCACCAGGCAGGGGCACGGGATATCATGAACAAGTTCCAGCCCCTGCTGGACAAGAAGAATGTGGATTTTATTTTTTCCTTTAAATATGCCCAGGCCCATTTGTACAGTGCGGTGGAACAGCCTTTTCATGAAAATTTCATCAAGGAAATAGGATCGGTAAAAACCATTTGGGGACTGCGCAACGATGACATTTACCATTTCCGCTGGGGGGCACCTGATTTCGTAAGATCCTTTATTGGTAATTTACCTACCGGGCCCATGAAAGGCATTTATTATGGTTCCGACCAATGGGTCTGGGGAAGGGAATTCTTGAGCAAAGGCCCACTGTCAAAACCCGGTCAACTGGAAATAGAAAAACACTGGTACCATTGGATGCTTTGGGGAAGGCTTTCTTATGATCCTGCTGTTGATAATGAACGGTTTCAGCAGATCCTGCAAAACAGGTTTCCGGAAATTGATGGACCTGCCCTTTTTCAGGCCTGGCAGGCGGCTTCCATGGTCTATCCCATTACCACAGGATTTCATTGGGGCGCATTGGATTTTCAGTGGTACATCGAAGCATGCAAAAGTCGCCCGGCACAAGCCAATAATGAAACCGGATTCCATGATGTGAACCGGTTCATCACTCTCGGGACTCATCCTAGGTCAGGGTATCAATCCATTCCGGATTATATCCAAAATGGAGAAAATCCTGATTTATCCGATCCCCTGGAAGTGTCCGGTAGGTTACATGAAACTGCCGAAAAGGCGTTGAATTTGCTTTCTCAGATGGATCTTGCATCGGACAGGGAATTGCAGGCCACGGTCCAGGACATTCGTGCCATTTCCTTTATGGGTAAATACTATGCCCATAAAATTGCAGGTGCCACGTACCTGGCCCTCTTTAGGGAAAATGGGAGAAAACCATTGCAGGACAAGGCCGTGGCGGAATTGGAGATGGCCCTGGATTTCTGGAAGCAATACTCAACGGCAGCACTGATGCAAAACACCCACCCCCTTTGGACCAACCGAGTAGGTTATGTGGATTTTAAAAAGACCACCGAATGGGTGGCAGGAGATATTGACATTGCCAAAAGTGGAAAGTAGGATGTTAATTTTCCAATCCATGAAGTACTATACAAGAAATTTTAGATTTTCCTAAACTGTTTACAAATATTCTCTTGAACAAATAAGGACAGAAATTTTCTTCATAGATTTTAGTCCAAAAAATTTTACTTTTTTTGTGTAAACAAAATTGTTTATTTTTGTATTATGGATTCAAGAATTCAACATATCAAAGGCATCCATCCGGGTATTTTTCTGGAGAGGGAACTCAAAATAAAAGGTTTGTCAAAAGGTCCTTTTGCTTTATCGATTGGCGAGTATCCCCAAACTTTGAGTGCCATCATTCATGGAAAAAGGAGAATGAATACTTCACTTGCCTTAAGGATTGAAAAAGCTTTGGGCATGGAAATAGGGACGCTTATGCTTATCCAAGTATATCATGATATCAGGCTGGAAGAAGATAAAAATAGTGAAAAAATAAAACTTAATCTCAGCAAACTTAGGGCATCTTTATTTTGGGACACAGATGTAAATAAAATCGATTGGATAAAGCACAGGCAATATGTAATCGAGAGGGTGATGGAAAGGGGAACCGAAGATGAAAAGAAAATGATCAGTAATTTTTATGGGCTTGAATTTCGTTCAAATTAAATCACAAATCCAATGAGGGCCCTTTATTGGGACACGGTATCACCAATACTTAAAGAGAATATTTCATTCTTCATGAAGAATGAAATATTTGATGATTTTAGACTTGTAGGTGGAACAGCTTTAAGTCTTCAACTGGGTCACCGGATGTCTTTGGACATAGACTTGTTTTCAGAGAAGCCCTACGGAAGCATTGACTTTGATCTGATCGATCTTTTTTTAAGATCACATTTTAAATATGTTTCTGATCCAATTCAAGTTCCGATAGGCTTTGGTCGGTCATATATGGTTGGGAAATCTCCTGATTCTTCTATTAAACTTGACTTATATTATACTGATCCATTTTTGGAAGAAGAAAAGTCACGGGACAATATCAGGTTTGCAAGTATAGCAGAAATTGGAGCGATGAAAATCGATGTGGTGCAAAGGAAAGGTAGAAAAAAAGATTTTTGGGATATTCATGAATTGCTTGATGGGGTTTCTTTGGGTCACCTAATTGATCTTCACGCACTCAAATATCCTTATTCGCATGAAAAAGAATTGATATTGAGGAACATGACAGACTTTTCAAAAGCAGATAATGAACCGGACCCTATTTGCCTAAAGGGAAAATATTGGGAATTGATCAAAATTGATATTATTGATGCTGTAGAAAAGTACAAAATGTAAATTTAAAATAACTAACAATTGCCAAAGTGTTTTTTAAATGAAAACGTCCGATTTTTACCAACATCTGACCATTGGAATGGTAGCCCTTCTGCCAGGTATAAAAACGACTTTGTGGAGGTATACGATAGATTTTACTGCTTGGGGTCGGGGCATCAAACCTGTGGATATCTTTGATCCTGCGACCAATAGATGGGCAACCGGGCTAAGCTTCCGATAGAGGTCTATCATTTCCAGGCAGTAGCTTATGAGGGTAAGTTTTGTTGTGCCGGAGCCACCTATCAGGCTCTTTTTAGGGAAAGCGGGCATCGCTCATTTCAAGATAAAGCTGTAGCCGAATTGGAAGTAGCATAGAATTATTGGAACAAATACAAAGCCGATGCTCTAAAGCAAAATACCCACCCCCTTTGGACCAACCGGGTAGGTTATGTGGATTTTGAAAAGACCATCGAATGGGTGGAAGAAGATGTGGCCATCGCCAAAAGGAGAAGGTAGAAGTTTACATTGGCCAAATTAAAACAATGAAGTCCTAAAAAAATTACTAAATTTAACCAGGCGTCGAACTTCAGAAGGATAGTGAAAATGCGGTTATTCCATTTACAAAATCATATTATTATGATGAAAAACACCTTAATTTACATCTTGTTTTTTTCTTCTATTGTTCTATTCACTTTTTGTTCAGAAAAGGAACAGGATAAGGAAACCCAGCAGCCGAACATACTTTTTATTGCCGTTGATGACCTGCGGCCTGAGCTTAATTTTTACGGTGCAGATCATATTCAATCACCCCATCTCGATAAACTGGCCAGCCAAAGCCTGGTATTTAGCCAGGCTTATTGCAACGTGCCAGTTTGCGGTGCGTCCAGGGCCAGCCTGCTGACAGGTGCCAGGCCGACACGCAACCGGTATATTGATTACAATACCTTGAAGGATGAAGATAATCCAGAGGCAGTGTCGCTGCCCATGGTTTTTAAAAATAATGGTTATACCACCGTTTCTAACGGGAAGATTTACCATCATGCCAAGGATGATTCGCTGGCCTGGGATGAGATTTGGCAGCCGGATGGAAAGTACACCTATGCCACAGATGAATACAGGGAAATAAGGGCCAATACCTTCAGGGGCATGCCCATGGAAAATGCCGATGTGCCCGATTCAGCATACCGGGATGGAAAACTGGCATTGAAGGCCGTCAATGATCTGAGAAAACTTAAAGCCGAAAATAAGCCGTTTTTCTTAGCTTTGGGTTTTTACAAGCCCCACCTTCCTTTTACCGCTCCTAAAAAATACTGGGACAAATATAGCCGGGAGAAAATAACGCTTCCTGAGAATTACCAGCAGGCAGAAACCACTCCACGAAAAGCTTTCCATAATTACGGAGAACTTAGAAACTATGAAACCATACCAAAAGAAGGACATTTGGAGGAGGACCTGGCAAAGGAGTTGATCCACGGCTATTATGCCTGTGTCAGCTATATTGATGCGCAAATTGGTATGGTCCTGGATGAACTGGAGCGATTGGGCTTGGCCGAAAATACAATAGTGGTGCTATGGGGGGACCATGGTTGGAATTTGGGTAACCATATGCTTTGGTGCAAACATGCCAATTTCCATTCCTCCCTTCAGGTCCCCATGACCATCAAAGTTCCGGGTAAAACCAAAGGGCAGCACACCGATTTCATCACAGAATCGATTGATATTTACCCCAGTCTTTGTGAGTTGGCCGGCATAGAAAAGCCGCATCACCTGGAAGGGGATAGTTTTGTTTCGCTGATAGAAAATGAAAAAAGGGATAAAGATTATGCCATCTCCAAATTCCATGACGGTATAACCCTGGTAAAGGGGTCTCTTCACTATACCGAGTGGACCGATGATCAGGGTATCGCTTATGAGCGAATGCTTTTCGATCACCATACCGACCCTCTGGAACTGGATAACCTGGCTGAAAAGGAGGGATATCAAACCAAGGTGGATGAACTAGCCAATGAATTGAGGGAAAAATGGGGTGAAGATTTTCTAATTAATTAAAAATCACTATGACCTGGAATAAATTTTACCTCATAGGGCTTTTGGCATTTTTAAGTTGGGGGCTGTCAGCCCAACAGCAAAACCGCCCCTTTATTTGGGCAAGTGCAGAGGAAAGGCCGGCTATTCTGGAAAAGATACAAAAACAGGCTTGGGCCGGTAAAATTTATGCCAATTTTATGGATCAACTTGACCGGGATATCAAAGGGCATCACACCGATCCGGCACTTTTCCTAAAAAACCTGCCTTTTGACTGGGATAATGGCAAACCCAATCAAATCCCACCTTTTCATCCGACCTTTCACATTGAAAATGGGCAACACAAAAACCTGGACAATGCCACTGAAGAAGAAATGGCCAATGCCAGGACTTTAATCCGGTATCTGCAGACAGGTGTTGATTGTGGCATGGCCTATTACCTCAGCGAGGAGGAAAAATACGCCCAATGTGCAACTGATATCCTATATTCATTTGTAAAAGCCGTGCTCCAGTCAGAAGTGTCGGATTGGAAAGGAAGGGGAGGTTGGCTCTTTCCCGATGATGGCTTTAGGGAGGTTAGAGTAATTGGCTATAAGGTCCCGTTGATTTATGATTTTGTAGCAGACTTTATTAAAAAGGGGGGGAGGCCTTATGACCTGCTGAAAAAAGGAAAAACCGATTTCCCTATCAACGAGGCCCAAGCGGTTTTTCGAACCTATGCCGACATCACCATCAATTATGGGATGATTGGATCCAATCATCCTATTTTAGAGGCACCCAGCCTGGTTTACAATGCCCTGGCCATGGAGGATGAAAAGGAACGTGAAAATTTACTTTCCTATTTCCTGACCCAAAGTACAGAGCACCAGGATGCCTTGAATGTAATGGCCGGGATTTATAAGGAGAAGGGAGACCTTTGGCCCGAAACCTCTCAGTACTTGAATGCTGCCGCAGCTATATTAACCAGGCTCATGTTGGTGGTCAATAGGTACGATCCTGAACGAAAGCTGGGGGAAAAATACCCCAATATCCTGTTTTCCCTGCCGGCATTGGATTACCTGGTCTATCCAAACCAGCAGCTTATCCGCTGGGGTGACGGGAAACGAACGGGAACACCGCCCTACAGCAGTTATGAGGAAGCTTATTTGCTTGGAGAAATGGATGATGTGGAGGAAATCACCAATGAATTCGGGCCCCTGCTTACAAGGGCCATAAACCAAAATAGGTATGAAAGAGCTGGGATGTTAGCGGTGCTTTGGTATGACCATGAATTCAAAGGTAAAGAAGCCGAAGTGTTGCTTCCCCGGACAGACAAGGTGGACCATGCCGGTATATTCCTCCAACGGAATTTAAGTGCTACCCGAAATCCCAGGGATGGCCTGATGGCTTTTGTCGGAGGTGCCCATATGGTTCATGGCCATGCAGAAGGCATGAACATAGAACTTTATGGCAAAGGGGAAGTGTTGGGCGTGGATAATGGGCGGGGGCGATATCAGCAGGATATCCATGAAAATTATTCCCGCATCTTTGCGGCCCATAATACGGTAATCGTAAATGGTAATTCCAGAAGCGATGGCGGATGGGTAAATCTTGGCATAAACACCGTTAAATTGGTCAGCATGGAACCCATGGCGGAAACAGCAGCTGTTTCACCGAATCATTCATTTTCCATCACCAGTTTTGTGGATGACAAAGGAGACCAGGCAGAAGCCTATCAGGAACGCACATTGGCACTGATAAGAACCTCTGAAACGACCGGGTACTATGTGGATATTTTCCGTTCAAAATCCAGCCTTCCGGACCAATACCACGATTATGTGTACCATAATATTGGAGACAGATTAGAATTTCTGAACAGTGATGTTAGCTTGAAGCCAACACCTGATAGGTACATGGCCAATGCCTCGCTGCCCTGGGAACAGAACAGACGTTACCGCCATCCCGGCTGGCATTTCTTTGAAGAGGTGGAGACAGCGGGGAATTATCCTTTGGGGGTAAGGGCCAGGTTTGTAGCCGAAAAATTTGAAAAATCGATTTACATTGATTTGCATCTTCCTGGTGATGAAAGCCGGGAGTACACCAAGGTGCTCGCACCGCCTACTTTTGAAGCCCCTGCAACTTATGAAGATAAACCTACCCCTACCTTGCTCATCCGAAAGAAAGGCGAAGCCTGGAACCATCCTTTTGTGGTGGTGTTCGAACCTTTTGATGAAAACCCTGAGAACCATTCCATACAATCCGTTGAAAAACTGGAACAGGATGAAGATTTTAAAGGGATTCGGATCCAAAGTATTATTGCTGATAAAGGTTTGGTGCAATACATCATCGCACAGGGTAACGACGAGCGATATATCAATGAAAACTTGGGAATTTCATTCAAAGGATCCTTTGCCGTTATCACTGAAACTTCAGCGGGGAAGTTACAAAACATTTACATTGGAGAGGGAGAGGAGCTCAGGTATGGGGAAATAACTGTCAGACCCCCAAATCAAAAAAAATCAGTGTATCAGGAATTTTGATGTGGAGCTGAAATTCATGCATTGGGTTTTAGAAAAACATTACTGAAATAAATTAACATGAAATTTAATGTTATGATGAGAGCGTTAAGTTAAAGGAATTATAATCTAAAGGGAACTCAGTAGAAATAGGGATGAAATTTCAAAGAAATTAATTTCAGAAACAGGAACTCCTTATGAATTAATTTAAAACGATATGAAAATGAAAAAGAAGTATTATTCATTCGGACCTTTGTTGGTTATCTGTATTTTCGCTTTGCAGTTTTGCTCGGAAAATAAACCTGAAGATAGCGAACAGGAAGCAAACAAACCATTGGAAGGAAGCTGGGAAATATTGGATTGCGAGGGCAGCCCAGCTGCCAGACATGAAAACAGCTTTGTGGAGGTAAATGATAAATTTTACCTGCTCGGAGGACGGGGCATCAAACCCGTAGATATCTTTGATCCTGCGTCCAACAGTTGGACATCCGGGGCCGAGCCACCTATAGAAGTGCATCATTTCCAGGCAGTGGCTCATGAAGGTAAGATTTACATTATCGGCGCCATGACCGGTAAATATCCGCGTGAAGATCCCCTGGAACGGATATTGATTTACGACCCTAAAAACGATTCCTGGGAAATGGGAGATACCATTCCGGAAGACCGGCGCAGGGGTTCAGCAGGTGTGGTAGTAGCCGGGGACAAGGCCATTGTTTTGAGCGGCATTATTGACGGCCATTGGGCGGGGCATGTTCCCTGGGTAGACCAGTATGACTTTACCACAGGGGAATGGACCGTATTGGCAGATGCTCCCCGTCCAAGAGACCATTTCCATGCAGCGATGAATGAAGGGAAAATTTATTGTGCGGGCGGCAGGAATTCCTCCAAAAAAACAGAACAAACCTTTGAGCTGACCATTCCTGAAGTGGATGTTTATGATATAGCCGAAAATTCCTGGAGTTCCCTGCAGGAGGACCAGCACCTTCCTACCGAAAGAGCTGGTACCTCAAGTGCTTTTTCAGGGCAGCAGCTTTTGATAATCGGAGGTGAGAGTGCCAGTCAGGAAGCGGCACATAGTGAGGTGGAAGCCTACCATATCGGCACCAAAACCTGGAAAAACCTGGATCCATTGGTCAGGGGGAGACACGGTTCTCAGGCCATCGTGTATAAAGGGGCCATATATATCGCTGCCGGAAGTGGGAATCGAGGTGGAAGTCCGGAGTTGGACAGCATTGAACGGTATGGGAAAAAATAGCAGATATATGGGTTTAAAATTCTTCAAGAAAAACACCTATAAATACAGGATGGATTATTTATTTCCGATTTGGATAATTTTCATTTTGACATTATTAGGATGTAATAATGAAAATGGTCGGATCAAGCCCTATGATGAAAACCGCAGCTATTGGCAATATAAAGGGAAACCAGTATATCTCCTTGGAGGAAATAAAGTGGTAAATCCATTTCAAATGAATCAACAGGAACTGAAAACCTACCTTGATGAACTGAATTCAGTCGGTGGCAATTATTTCCGCAATGTCATGTCTGACCGGGAAACCGGAAATGTAAAGGCATTCAAAAAATCAGAAAGCGGCAAGTACGACCTGACCCAATGGAATGAAGCCTATTTGATGGCAAAAGAAGGGGCAATGTATGGCTTGTACTTCCCCAAAGGATCTGGAGCTATAGGGCTGGATTTAAGAAATTTCCCAGGGCTATACCAAATTCAATGGATTGAAATTGGAAAGGGACGGGTGGCGATGGAATCAGAAATTGATGGAGGGGGCATTATTTCTATTGCAGCGCCTTACGAAGTTGACTATGGATGGGCCTGTGCGATTACTATGGATAATTGACAATATAGATTACAAATTCAATCAGGGCTACCTTGAGGTAAATTTTGAAATGAAGTGAGTGAACCCAAGCATTACCTGGGGCCTTTTCATTTCCATTCCATTTTCTAATACCTCAGTATTGCTCAAAATCCAGAATGGTAATGGATTTTTTATGGAAAAGGATTACATTTAGTATTCCTTTTCTCTAATATAATGATACGAAATAAACTTATTCATGCTTAAAACAATTAAGATCATCCTGGCATTAATGGCCATCACCCCGTTGTTTATTCAGGCCCAATCGACCAGTGACAAAAACAAAAAACCCAATATCATCTTTATCCTGACCGATGACCAGCGTTGGGATGCCCTGGGTCATGCCGGCAACGAACTGATCCACACGCCTGAAATGGACCGCCTCGCAGAAGAAGGGGCCTATTTCAAAAATGCACTGGTCACCACCCCCATCTGTGCGGCCAGCAGGGCCACTATCTTTACAGGCCTTTATGAAAGAACGCACGCCTATACTTTCCAGACCGGACCCATCAGATCCGAATATATGGAAACGGCTTATCCCAAACTGCTGAAAGATGCAGGATACCGGGTGGGTTTTTTTGGGAAATATGGGGTCAATTACAAAGACCTGGCCGGACAATTTGATGAATATGATTCCTATGATAGGAACGGTCAGTTTAAAGACCGCCGGGGCTTTTTTTACAAAACCATTGGTAGCGATACCGTACACCTCACCCGCTATACCGGGCAGCAGGCCCTGGACTTTATCGATCAGGCCAATCCCGATGAACCCTTTTGTCTTTCTTTGTCTTTTAGCTCACCCCATGCCCACGATCCTGCCGAAGACCAATATTTCTGGCAGGAGGAAGTGGATCCCCTTTTACAGGGAATTACCATTCCGGATGCGGATATTTCCGAAGACCGCTATTTCGAGGCCCAGCCTGAGATCGTAAAAGCCGGCTTTAACCGCCTGCGCTGGACCTGGCGCTATGATACCCCGGAAAAATACCAGCACAGCGTCAAAGGGTATTTCCGTATGATCTCGGGCATTGACCTGGAAATTGCCAAAATCAGACAACAACTTAAAGCCAAAGGCCTGGACCAAAATACGGTGATCATTTTTATGGGAGACAATGGTTATTTCCTGGGCGAGCGGCAATTTGCCGGCAAATGGTTGATGTATGACAATTCCGTTCGCGTGCCACTTATGGTTTACGATCCAAGGGTTAGCAATCATGTGGATTCAGAAGAAATGGCCGCCAATGTGGATATACCCTCCACCATACTGGATTTGGCTGGTGTAGAAATACCGGCAAACTACCAGGGCAAAAGCCTGATGCCGGTAGTAAGGGGAGAGGAGAAGCTGGACAGGGACACCGTCCTGATCGAGCATTTGTGGGACTTTGTGAATATCCCTCCCAGCGAGGGGCTGCGCACGGCAGAATGGAAGTATTTCCGGTATGTTAATGACAAATCCATCGAAGAATTGTATCACCTGGCAGATGATCCTAAAGAGATCAACAACCTGGCAAAGGATCCAAAGCATGCTGCCAAGCTGCAGGCCTTCCGCAAAAAGCTGGATGCCATAGGTGAAGCGTTTTCCGACGAAAGTACAGCAGCGCCTGTAAACCTTCATGTAGAAATGATCCGGAAACCTTCAGGGTTGACCTTAAAAGACCATACACCGGAATTTGGCTGGCAGGTACCGGAAGGCCTGGTTTTTCAGTCGGCCTACCAGGTTTTGGTCAGCAGTACCCAGGAAAAAAGTGACCAAAACATCGGCGATGTTTGGGACAGTGGGAAAGTACAGGGGCCAAAATCCTTCAATGTTGCCTATGAAGGGACGGAACTGGATGCAAATAAGACCTATTACTGGAAGGCAAGGCTATGGGACGGAGACAACCGCACGGGTCGTTATGCCAAAAGCCAGGCGTTCCGGCTGGGGGAAAATTCAGGTTACCTGACCACTGCCAATGGGTTTATGAAGGAAGATATCCCGCCTCAAACCCTTAAAAAAGTAACGGATGATACCTGGATGGCTGATTTTGGCAAAGCTGCTTTTGCCAATTTGGCCTTCTCTTATTCCACTGATAAGTCGGAAATCCTGACCGTACGCCTGGGAGAGCAGTTGGAAGGAGGGAGGATCAATCAGGATCCGCAAGGTCATATCCGCTTTCAGGAAGTGGAGGTAGCGGTCAGTCCTGAAAAGAACCGCTATGTATTGGAGCTGCCGGCCGATGAGCGGAATACAGGACCTGCAGCGGTGGCCCTGCCGGATTCATTTCCGGTACTGCTGCCTTTTCGCTATGCAGAAATTGTGGCCAAAAAGCAGCCGGAAAGGCTGATCCAACAGGCGTATTTTGGCTATTTTGAAGAAGATCAAAGTCAGTTCAGCAGTTCGGATACCATCCTGAACCAGGTATGGGACCTGTGCAAATACTCCATGAAAGGCACTTCCTTTGCCGGCATCTATGTGGACGGGGACCGGGAGCGCATTCCCTACGAAGCCGATGCCTATATCAACCAGCTCAGTCATTATGCGGTGGATTGGGAATACCCCATTACCCGAAGGAGCATTGAATACTTTATGGAAAACCCCACCTGGCCCACCGAGTGGCAGTTGCACGTGGCCCTGATGTTTTATGAGGATTACCTGTATACCGGCAATACCGAGTTGATCGAAAAATATTACGATGAACTAAAACACAAAACCCTGATGGAATTGGCCCGGGAAGATGGGCTGATCAGTTCTGCCAATGCTACCCCTGAATTTATGAAAAAGCTGGGCTTTAAAGATCCTGAGGTGAAAATGAGAGACATTGTGGACTGGCCACCGGCACAGAAGGACACCGGATGGGAGTTGGCCACGGCAGAAGGTGAACGTGACGGATACGTTTTCACCCCCATCAATACCGTAATCAACGCCCTGTACTTCCGTAACCTGGAAATCATGGAAACATTTGCCCGGATCTTGGGCAGAACAGGTGAAGCCATGACCTACGAACTGATGGCCTCAAAGGTGAAGAAGGCAGTGACCGAAAAATTAATGGATTCCGATAAAGGCATTTATCTGGATGGAGAGGGTGCCGGTCATTCCTCCCTGCATGCCAACATGATGCCTTTGGCCTTTAACATGGTACCGAAAGAGAATATTCCGGCAGTGGTGGAATTTATCAAATCCAGGGGCATGGCCTGCAGCGTGTACGGATCACAATACCTGATGGATGGGTTGTACAATGCCGGGGAGGCCGACTATGCCCTGGAACTGATGACCGCTACCCATGACCGGAGCTGGTGGAACATGATCGCCATTGGTTCCACCATGACATTGGAGGCCTGGGACATGAAATACAAGCCCAATGCCGACTGGAACCATGCCTGGGGAGCCGTGCCGGGCAATATTGTTGCCCGGAAAATGTGGGGCATCCTGCCCAAAACTCCCGGTGGAGGCCTACTGGAAATCAAGCCTCAGCTAAGCAGGCTGACGGAAACGGAAATTACGGTGCCCTTCCTGACCGGTAAGGTAAATGCTTCCTACAAAAGGATAAATAACCGCTTGCAGCGGTATGTTTTTAACTTGCCAGCCAACGTCTCCGCCGATTTGATGTTGGAATTTGGTCCCAATGACGCCGTTTCCCTGAATGGAGAAAAAGTCAATACCCAGTTTGAATCTATCCGGCTGTCTCCGGGAAAGAATGAAATCGAGTTGCAGGTAAATTCTTTTTAGAATACTCTTTAGAATACTCTTAGAAATTGCTGACGAAAAATGGCAGGAATGTTTTTCTACTTC
>JBBDSB010000021.1:0-13271 GCA_040905205.1 Cyclobacteriaceae bacterium | reverse complement strand
ATTTTAATATTAGTCAATCTATTTTTCATGCTTTCATTCAAATTTCCGGTAAAAGAGGGGGAAATAACTGGACTAAAGGCCAGGAAGGTACCTGCTTTTCCTATAAAATTTCTCCTGCTGATTTTATTTAAATTTTGGGGCTCCATGTTTTTTCTGGTTATCAAATTGGAATTTGATTTAAGGTATACCACGCTTCAGAGGACCAAAGCGGCTGGCCATTAATACTTTTAAGGTCATCTTTCAAAAGAAAATATACAACGTGTTCCTCCTTTAATCCAGGAATTTTCAAATTTAATTTTTTCCTGTCCTCGGATAAGGTGATTTGAGTAGGTGCCAATTTTTCCAGATCCAGCTTGGGACCACCATAGGAAGCTGTTGGTTGATACCACCACTGCTGAATTTCCAGAAGGTCCTTGTCCAATTCTCCTTCTTCCAGCGGTTCTGTAAAGACAATCTCAAAACCACCGGGTTTAGCCATGATTGCCAACATCTCAAAAGTGCTTTTCCCATTATATTTTATCTTTTCCAATCCATATTGATTGCCCTTCCAACTCCAGCCCCCCACCATGCCGATTTCACCGATGTACAGGGCCCCATCCGGACCCCAGGCCAATCTGTTCACACCGGCCTTAAAACCCTGTGAAAACCTGAAAACCGCCCCTTGATAAACGCCATTAACTTTTTCAATAAAATCCCTCTTGATGCCCCCATGTGTGACATCTCCGTGTAACATCTGACCCTTATAGGGACCGTCTTTCATCATGATGGGTTCTGTAGGTGAATTCCCGATTTCTGCATCGGGAAGCCACAGGGCCGGAGGAACCATTTTAGGAGGGTTATTTTCCTGTTCCTCACTCAATCCCCAAGCCATTCCGTTATAGGCCCCTTTCTGGACATGAATCAGCTTGTTGCCCGGCAACCATTGCCCCTGGTTATCGGCTACAAATAATTCCCCATCCACCCCTTCACCAATTCCGTTTGGGGTTCTAAGGCCATAATCCAACCTTTCGAAGCTGCCGTCCTTGCTGATCTTCAATGTCCTGCCCCTGTCCGGCAACTGTCGCTCATTGGACATTAATCGCATCGCCATGGATAAGGTAATATAAAAGTGATCCTCTTTATGGACAAGGCCAAAAGCAAACTCATGAAAATCATCCGTCACACCCCAGCCATCACATATGGTTTGGTATTCATCAATGATTTCATCTCCATTGGTATCAATCAGCTTCGTCAGCTCATGCTTTTGAAGCACATAAATCTCTCCATCTACCACTTCAAGGCCCAAGGGTTCTGATAATCCCTCTGCAATTCGTTTAACCGATACGGGTGAATCATCCCCTTCAAGTATACCATCTACCAAATAAACCCCACCTATTTTATCCCAGGTACTTACCAGGAGTCTACCATCCGGCATAAAGGCCAAGCCCCCCACCCTTGGCTGGAAGTCCTGATGATGGATTGTGGTTAAATCATAACTGGGATGAACCCCTTCAAGTGCAGCTCCAAAACCAGGTTGTGGTTTCTCCACCATTATTTCTGATTTATTGGAAGTATTTACCGCCAAAGTCCGGGCTTGATTATTAATCTCTTTAGGTTGATAGGTGAAAATGTAATCCAACATGGTCTTAATATCCGAATCACTTAATGCAGGATGAGCATTCATCGGCGTATCACCCCAATTACCTTTTCCTCCGTCAATAATCCTTTGGGTCAACTTCTGGTAGGTTTCCTTATTTTTTGGATACCTTTTGGAAATCTCCTTAAAAGATGGGCCTACCGTTTTATGGGTTTCTTCATGACAGGTATAGCAATCACTGTTTTCCATTCTTAATATTCCCAAGTGGTCATACTGCTCATTCAAATCCGGTCTTTGTTGAGGGGGAAGCGGATGAAAGAAACTTTGCCGGACCTCCCGATCATTTGACGGCAAAAAATAGGTTTCCTTATCGCTTTTCAAGGCTATTTGAATACCTTCCGGAACATTTTGAGTTTCAAAAACCCGTTCAAATCCAGGCATATCATCCTGATTGGTAATGTATTCCGGCTTTTCTTCGACATCAACCAGCCTGCCATCCGGCAATTTAAATTGGTACTTAAGGATGACCTGATTATTGTTTAAGGAATACCCCTTAAATTGATAATCAAAATCTATTGATTCCTTTCCCTTGTAAAACTCCCATGCATCCAACAACTGTTCCTTCATCTGGTAATCTGCTCCCCATGTACTGGGTTGGATGTTTTTCTTGTTGGTAAAAACCGTTCCTTCCAGAATTACACCACCCTTCCACAGCCGGTAGATTTGCCCTTTTTGCAAGTCATAGGCTACATACATATTGGAGTCCAGTGCCAGAGTCAGCATCCTGGGCTGTTTGTCCAAAACAGACCGGAATGCCCATGGATCCAATGGCCGATCAATTTTTCCGGGGCTTTTACCATTACAGGAAAACAGTAAAATGACCACTACTAAAGAGTAAAAATAATTAAAATCTCTCCCCATATTGATCATAAAAGCGCTGTTTTCATTAAGTTCTTTTTCCGTTAATACGATTAGAAAGGACCTTTCTCCCTGGTTTGGATCGCTTCGGGACCTCCTGGCAAGGTCCCTCTTTTCCGCTCCACCTCCAGCGGTTTGCCTGTTTCCCTATCGTACCAATCATAAGTGAGTTGATTTGGGGCTGAATCCTTAGTTACTTTCCGCCATTCATTCATTATTTTTCTCAGGTAATCCAATTCCTCTTTCACCTCCTCCATCGAGGCCTTGTTGAGCAATTGGAACTCATCCTGATTACAAGTATAAAATTCTTCAAATGGCCTGGGTCGGATAAACACATCTGCCTGGGCAGGGCTTAGTTTTCCATTATCCCTTAGGTGTTTCAAATCCGAATAGGATGGGCTCGAATTGGAATCCGCAGGGCCTTCATTGGCAAATTGGGGCCTAAGGTTCAAGATATAAAGATAATCTTTAGTCCTCACCATTCTTTCATAAGCCTCGTGGTCATGCCAATTGTGCTCCGCAAAAACATAATTCCTAAAAGGCTGGGAAGGGTTATTGACCACTGACAAGAAGCTTTTGCCTTGAAAATCCGAAGGCGGGGTCAATCCCACTAGATCCAAAAAAGTGGGAGCCAGGTCCACACTGCTTACCAAACTGGAAGAAATTTTTCCTGAGGTTGGTATTCCTTTGGGCCATTTTATGACCAGGGGAGATTTTATCCCACTATCATAAAGCCGGGTTTTACTTCGCGGGAAGGGCCTGCCATTATCGGACAATATCACAATGATGGTATTTTCCAATACCCCCTGCCGTTTCAATTCTTCTTCCACCCGGCCGATATAATCATCGAAGCGGGTTATCTCATCATAATATTGCGCCAGGTCTTTTTTGGTAGCGGGAGCATTGGCCAGGAAAACAGGAACTTCTACGTCTTTAGGTTGATGCGTATCTTGAAAGGCATTTGTTCCCCATGGGCGATGGGCATCCAAAGATGCCAACCAAAGAAAAAAAGGTTGATCTTTTGGCCTTTCCTGAAGTGTGGAGACCCACAAATCCTCCCCACCATCCCCAATATCCTGATCCTGGATCAGATCAAAACCTCTTCTAGCAGACGGGCCCATATGCCATTTTCCGGATTGGGCCGTATAATAACCTGCCTTTTTGAGCAATTCCGGAAATGTCAAAACCTCCTCAGGAAGGGGGGTGTGTAATTCTGATGAACCTGTATTATGGGGATACCTTCCCGATATTATGCTTGTCCTACTGGGACTACAGGAACTGGTAGTCAAATAGAAGTGGTCAAACCGGATGCCTTCCCCTGCCATCCGGTCAATATTTGGGGTATGTACCACCTCATTGCCATAACAACCTATATCGTTCCAGCCGACATCATCTGCTATGATCATAACGATATTGGGCCTATTATCTTGGGAAAGGGCCTTGAAAACAAAAACATTTGCTAAAATTATGGCCAGCGACAGAAAGGATATAATATTATTTTTCATTCTTTAAATTCCTTTCAAAATCCGATTCATTAACCCATCCTGTATTCATTTTTTCCCCATTCATATAACGGGTATAAAAATTTACCGTATTGTCATTGGCATATTCATAATTATCAAAAATCTGACCTTGACCGATCATCCTTGGATCACCTTCCTCTTTTAATTTTTGGAATAATTGTTCCTTCAGGCTTTCCTTTATGTTTTGATTTTCGGGGTGGAGCGCCAAATTATTTAGGCAGGAAGGATCTTTGGTCCTATGGTACAATTCTTCCGTAGCCCGCTTACCAAAAGATAGGTCCCAGAAATGACTTTTACCATTTATTCTTCGGTCATTTAAAATTACCGTTTTGGTGGGGCTTCCATCCGTATTGAGGTAACCTGTTTCGGGGTTGCCTGCCGGCCACCTATCTGTTTCAAAATTATGAATGTAGATATAATCGGCAGTAACAATCCCTCTGATTGGATAACCCTCATCATTGGGCCTTCCGATATCGTGCCTTTCCTTGCCAATAAGTACGGCTGTTCTGGAAGGATCTGTTTTTCCGGATTGGGAGGTTTTAAATATTTTAAGTAAACTTTCCCCTGTTATGGGGGCCATTCCAGAGCTGTCGGCATCAATTTGGGCCAATTCAAGAAATGTAGGGGTGAAATCGGCAAAGCTGATAAAATCTTCTATGACCCGACCGGGTTTTTTGATCCCCTTTGGCCACATGATGGCAAGAGGAAGGTGGTTGGAATATTCATAACCCTGCCCCTTCACCCTGGGAAAAGGCATGCCATTATCTGAAGTGACCACTACAATGGTATTCTCTAATTCTCCTTTTTCCTCCAAGATTTCAAGCATTCTTTGAAGATGTTGATCAAAATATTCTATTTCAAGGGCATAATCCAACATATCATTCCTTACAGAATCATTGTCAGGCCAAAATCCAGGAACCTTTTCAATCATCTCCACATTTTTACCCCCTAATTTTTTTCCGGATTGAAATTCATAAGCCCTGTGGGGTTCCGTAGATCCATACCAAAAATAAAATGGTTCATCCTCAGGTTTCTGATCCAAAAAGGTTTCAAAATTTGCAGCATAATCCACTTTGCTTATGTGAGAAGTAGGTGGATCGGTAGTCTGCTGACTGAAACGCTGGCCTGTAAGCAACCTGGGTTTTCCATTTATTTCCCCGGAATTGCCAGGTGCCCAACCCTTGCCTGTAAATCCCGTGAAGTACCCGAATTCTTTAAGCACCTCAACATGAGACAGGTATTTTCCCGGAAAATGGGGAATATGGTTGGCCGCCTCCTCCAATTGCCAGGAATTTCTTCCGGTTATAATGATGGATCTTGATGGGGAGCATTTTGCATTAGGGGTATAGGCATTTGTGAACAAAATCCCTTCTCCTGCTACCCTATCAAATGCCGGAGTCTGAACCCATTCGGTGCCATAGGCTCCCATGTGGGGATAGGATAAGTCATCTGCAAGGGCAAAAAGGATATTTGGCCTTTTGGAAGATTCATCTTTTTCCGGGGCACAATTGCTGAAGAAAAAAACGACTACCATGGTAACCCCGACCAAAAAACTACTTTTTCTCATGGATGATTGCTTGTTAAATGTTATTTGGAAGAAACGCACCTAAAACCCGTATGCTCTAGCCCTGTATCTGGTGAAGATTTCATTTTGGCGCTCACCCTGTACCCCTCACAATAAGAAACATTGCAAAGAAAAGATCCTCCTTTTACGATTCTCTTAGGCACAGTTGGTTCCTGGGGATCATAACTTTCCTTAGGTCCTGTGGGATTAGAAACCACTTTTTCATCTATGGTGGCATAGTAATTTTCATGGTACCAATCAGCCGTCCATTCCCAAACATTTCCTGCCATATCATACAGACCATATGGATTAGGTGAAAAGGATTTGACCGGCGCAAGGCCTTCAAAGCCATCCACTCCTTTATCCTTCACCGGAAATTCACCTTGCCAAATATTGGCCAAAAATCCATCCTTTTCTACTGGATCATCACCCCATGGAAAGGATTTTTCTTCCAAGCCACCTCTGGCAGCATATTCCCATTCCGCTTCCGTGGGCAACCTTTTTCCAGCCCATTTTGCATAAGCAACAGCATCATCCCAGGCTATATGCACTGCGGGGTAATCCTCTTTTCCTTCTATAGTACTTCCCGGGCCTTGAGGGTGTCTCCAATTGGCTCCCGCTGTCCAATCCCACCATTGTGCCGCATTGTTCATGGAGACGGGTTGTGGGGAAGATCTAAAGGTTAAGGAAGCGGCAACCAGTACCTCCTCTGGTGGTTTTGGCGTTCCCGGGGGCAATTGTTTTTTGATTTCTTCCCAGTCTGGTTTCACTTCTGCAATGGTCACATACCCGGTAGCTTCAACAAATTCGGTAAATTGACGGTTGGTCACCTCTGTTTCATCCATCCAAAAACCATCTACTTCCACCTGGTGTGCAGGTAATTCATCCTTTCTACCCCTATTATCGGTGGCCCCTTGGGTAAAGGACCCTCCTTCAATCCAAACCATCCCCTCATGTGAAACGGGTCCCTCTTTTTCGGAAACCTCGCTGGTGGATGGGTTGTTCTCACCGGAAGAAAACCGGTCAGGGATATTATCGTGACAATTTGCCATTTCACTCTCCGACTGATTCTCCTCTTTTTCGGAGGTGGAGCAGGAGAAAAAAACAACTAAAATTATTAAAAGAAAATTATTGATTTTTAGGCATTTGGACATTGTAATATTTTTGTGGTTTTATTCGGTGGCCAATTTAAATAACATCTGGATAAGGGCCTATTGAATATCCATTTTTTTGATAAACGAGGGTTTTACACTTTAAAGAGAAGACACCAATTTACCATTCCCCTTTTAAATAGGCTAACCTTCTTTTTACCTCCTCATTTAATGGCACCGAGGTGAACGCCAAGTCTTCCAAAATAAAAGGATAGTCACTATGGTCTTTAAAATAAACCAAAGTATTTAAGGCAATTAAAGCTTCTACCGGATCCTGGGTTTTATTGATCAGTTTTTCCAACGCAGGAAAAGGGTTCATGGATTGGGTCAACCCTAAAAATTCAATGGCTTTCAACTGAACCATATGATCCGGATGATCCAGTAAATTTTCAATTTCCTCTTTCAAAACCAGGGCCTCCTGACCAAAGCAGGAAGCCACCGACAAGGCCCAATATTTTTCCAGATGATTGCCGTTTTCTATGGTTTCACCTAATTGATCTGCCGCTTCTTTAAAAGGCAATATGGCCAGTTGATTGATTTCCATTACCTTATTTATTTGGTCATGGTTGCTTTTGCCATATTCTACCGGATTCCCTATTGCCTCTGATACCAGCACATTTTCAGGGATAAATCCAAGATCATTGTTTTCCAGGAGGATTTCAAACAACCTTCCCCTCATTTTTTCCAATACATCCCGATGACCTGTTTCTTGAGAAAGGTCTTTGGTTTCATATGGATCCCGCTCTACATCATAAAGCCTTTCTACTGGTTTGGCCTGAAAAAAACTTTGTTGGATTTCATCCAACTTCTGGTCTTTGGAATAGGTACGCCATTCTTCGAAGGCCAGCATTTTATACCTGTAATTATTTTGAAGGCCGTCCGGATAATAAGGCTGGAAGCTACGGATGTACTTCCATTTTCCCTTTCTTAGGGACCTTACCATTTCATATTTCTCATCAAAGCGGTCGGCATGACCCAGGGTTTCATCCCTGGTTTCCAATTCATGTAATTCAATTTTTGGCCCAAGGAATGGTTTGCCGTCCATTTGCTCCGGTATGGCTAATCCCGCCAAATGCAGCGCGGTGGGAGCAAAATCGATAAAACTGACAAAACCATTCAATCTATTCCCTTTTTCGACATTAACAAGGTGCTTCCAATTTTCAGGAATCCTGACCACAAGGGGAACATGAAGACCCGTTTCATATACATATCCTTTACTTCCCGGCAATACCCCCCCATGATCACCGAAATAAAAAACAAAAGTATCTTCCAACAGCCCTTCTTTTTCCAGTTCCTGAATTTTTTGCCCCACCCATTCATCAATGGACCTGATCTTATCCCTATGATAGGCCATGGTAAATCGGAAAAGGGGTGTATCCGGATAAATCGGAGGCAAGACAACATGATTGGGGTCATCCTTGGTTGAGTATTCCTCCATTAATGCCCGCTCAAAATGAAGCCGGCTTTCATGAGATTCCGTAAAGGTTTCCTGATGAAAAAATGGTTGCTTGGGATCTTCCCTCTTTTTCCAAGTGGCATCATTTGCGGAAAGGTCCCAAACATCCTCTCCTTCCACCGCATTATAGTCCTTTTTAAAATTGTTAGTAGTAAAATACCCCGCTTTTCTTAGGTAAGCGGGAAACATTTCCAAGCCCTCGGGCATAGGAGCCAAAGCAATTTTTCGGTGAAGATGCATACCTGTCCGGATGGTATAAGCTCCTGTTATCAAAGTGCTTCTCGCTACTGAACAAACCGGGGAGTTGGAAAAAGCATGGTTGAATACCAGACCATTTTGAGCCATATTTTGGATATGGGGAGTGTCCACACCATTGCTATCAAACAACTTCATATAGTGTTTTGAATTGTCTTCTGAAATAAGAAACACGATATTGGGTTTTTCCCCGGAAGTTGAGGTGCTGGAAATACTGCTTGGTTTTTGGGAAAGGTTTAAAGCATACTGAGGTGCAAATGGAATGAATAATAAGGCAAAACAAAGAGATATGGCAATTTTTTTGGGTCGTTTCATTATAATCTGGTTATTTGATTTCCAATTTTTCCGATTTTGGTATAGGTAGTATGTTCATCTGTTTATAATTGTTTTTTAGCGGTCATATGCCCGCCTGTCGTCGGACAGGGAATCTCGCAGGTTTTATAATCATACCTGTGTGTGTCGTATTTCGTCATGCCTGTCTGCAGGCAGGCTCGATTTCATCAGCTGATCTTCAGTTTATGATAAAATGGCGTAAACCCGGTCAAAAAAACCGTTGGGGCATCCATTAAAGGCAAGGCACCCCTAATGGCTACCCACCGGTGTTGATGAAACCCGGGGCCAAAATGAATAATTTCTCCATCCTTCTCATAGGTGGCCATCCCTGTTTTTAAAAATGAACCTCCATCTTTCATTTCATTGGGCAGGGTACCCTCAAGTTTTCCGCCAGGCCTGAAAATAATTTCCAAAGCCAGGGGTACATGAGAAGTTCCCTGTATATTAATTTCAAGTTCAAAACCCCCTTCCACTTCTTCAATACTTATGGTGGTGTTCAGTATTTGTATCTCGGATTGGGGTCTTTGGCTTCTCGGCATTTTGGACCAATCACCATCTCCGGAAATTTTATCTTTTGCAAAAGGCTGGTAATAGGGCCCCTCAAGGTGGCTTCTCAAAATGTATTTACCCTCATGTTCCTGGATTTCCGGGGATGTAAACTGACCTTTTCCAAAAAATGCACTGGCCAGCCTTATTCCCTGAAGCATTACATTTTTCTTGTGAAAAGTAAAAAAAACCGGATTGTTTGCCAATATAGAAGCATCATAATCCCCTCTCCTTATTCTAGCCAATCCGGAATGTTTATATACTTTGGCATAATTCGTAGGTAAGTTTTCTTCCGGTGGCAATTCCTCCCAAAGTGATTGATCTTCCAAAAAATAATATAGAAATCCAGTTGTTTTTTCAAAGGATGTTTTTTCAATCAACTTACAGGCTGCCGCAAATTGCCCGTTATTGTCTTTTATAGCCAAATAACGATACGGGTAGTAATAATTTTCCAAAGTCCCTATAATGGAATTGTCCTGGCGACCGGAAGCCTCCGTAACGATTTCCCCGTTGGGATGAAGGTAATAAAACGTCATTTCCAGATTTTTACGAACATTTTCCAGTAATTCAGGCTTGTCAAACCCCCTCGCTGTACTGATCAGGACCCTGTCACTGAGAGAAGAATAAATGTAACTGCTCTTTTCCTCGTATTGTCCATCCGGATCCAAATCAATCCCCTCAGCCAACCAGGTATTGGCCCTTTCCAGGTATTTTTGGTGGGGTTCAATTTTATACAGTTCTGCCAGGGCCGAACAAACCACCCATCTGTGATTGGGGGTGTGGATTCCCCCCGTTGTTAGGGCATTTCCGGCCTTCATTAAAAAGGTAAAAAGCGGTTGGCTGATTTTCTCTTTTTGCGAAACCGTGGAAGCCAACAGCATCCTGTAAATCGGTGCGAGCCACTTTACAATAAAACCGGTGTCGGGTGTAGAGTGAAAATTGGTGGAGAGGAGATCTATGGTACCGTCTTCATGTTGAAGGTTTAGCAAAAATTTTGCAGAATGTCCCAGTTTTTCCAATAAGGATCCATCCTTATGATATTTCGATTCTTCTGTGATCAAAGCACAAATGCCGCTTTTCAGAAAAGAGGTGGAAGCATGTGGCGAAGGTATCCCGTAAGCATCCAGTATAGCTCCTAATTTTGGGTCTGATTTTTCGGAAATATACCTTTCCAATATCCGGTCTACTGAACCGTCATTGTTTTCAATCATTTTCACCAACCAATTTGGTTTGGTATTCCCCCCCACAGCGGCTTCTTCCCTTTTGAATAAAGGGTTCAAAGTGGCCAATGGAATAATAGGTGATAAAAAAACAAGTTGCCCGTTTCTGCTGATAAAAGTTCTCCGGTTCATTTTTGGCTAGTTAATTGATTTATACATTTCTTTCAATATATCGAATGATTTCTTTGGCAATATCTTTTCCTGTAGCATTTTCTATACCTTCCAGTCCAGGGGAGGAATTGACTTCCAATACCAAAGGCCCTTTGGAAGATTGTAACATGTCTACCCCTGCTACTCCCAGGCCCATTGCTTTGGCGGCTTTCAGGGCAGTGGTTTCTTCCTCATCGGTCAATTCAATCAGTGATGCACTTCCCCCTCTGTGCAGATTGGACCTGAACTCACCTTCTTTTCCCTGTCTTTTCATGGCCCCTACCACCACGCCATCCACCACGAAAACCCTGATGTCCGCTCCCCCCGATTCTTTAATGAACTGTTGAGCTATAACCCTGGCTTTTAAACCGTTAAATGCCTCGATGACAGAATTCGCCGCATTTTTGGTTTCGGCCAATACAACGCCCAAACCTTGTGTACCTTCCAATAATTTTAATACCAAAGGCGCTCCTCCTACGGATTCAATTACATGGTCCACATCTTTTGCATAATTGGTAAATACAGTTTTAGGTAAACCCACTCCTGCTCTTGCCAACATCTGTAAACTTCTCAACTTATCCCTGGACCTGACCAAAGCCTGTGATTCCACAGCCGTAAATACTTTCATCATCTCAAACTGCCGCACTACTGCCGTTCCATAAAACGTAACCGAAGCCCCAATTCTTGGGATAACGGCATCGATATCATCCAAATAAACCCCATTATAATAAATTTTAGGGTTTTTCTTTTCCAATTCAATGACACATTTCAAATGATCCACGACAATTACCTCATGGCCTTTAATTGTCGCTGCTTCCACTAACCGACGGGTGGAATAAAGTTTTGAATTTCTTGATAAAATGGCAATTTTCATGTGATGATAAAATAAAGTTGATTAATTTGAAAACACGAGGTACTTTTAAAATTTTTCAGGGTAATCTACATAAATATTCCAGCAAAAAAACACCTCGATCGTATATTCCTATGTTTTATGTTCAGGAGGGTTGATGGTATTTTGCCGGATGTAATCCTACAGGGCGGCGGGCCTTACATTTAAATATAAACCTATTCCGCTAACATGTTTAAAAGCGGACCGGAAATATAAAAACACTTTTCAGAAAAGAAATTTGTCGGAGCTAACTCATACAAATTCCCTTAATGCCATTATTTGGGCTCTAATCTATTAACTTTTTTAATTTAAATTGATACGTTTCATCAAATGTCATTCCATTGTGCTGCTGTCCTTTCAAAATAATCAGGGTATCCCCATCTTTAAAATGCTTCTTGAGTTTTAAAGAGGAACCGAAATAAATTACTTCATCTTTGTCACCATGAAAAATAATTACAGGCATTTTGCACTGCTCAATATTTTGATGATTTTCAAATGTGTATTTGAGTAAAAAGGTAGGGAAAATGGGGAAATAATGGATTACTAAATCAGTTAAACTATAATAAGGAGCCTGCAGAATCAATAATCTGGGATTATTGGTAGCAGCCAGCTTTGAAGCCGGCCCTGTTCCTATGGAGTAACCCAAAATAATGGTTTTATCTTCATCGTATCTTTTTTTCAAGAAATCATATACATTTTGGACATCATTGGTTAATTGCTGCATTCCGTCAATCGACCCCTCACTTTTTCCATAACCCCTGTAGTCAAAAATAAAAACATCAAAACCCATTTCAGTATAGACTTTTCCCACCTCTCCCCAGGTCCTTAAGGAACCGGCATTTCCATGAAGGTAAAAAATAAGCCCTTTCGTTTGTTCTGTCTTGAAAAGCAGACCATTCAGCATCACCCCATCATCCATTTTAAGGTGCATTTCTTCATATCTCTGATCAAATTGATACAGGTAATTTTCTTTTAGCTTTTCAGGAAAGAAAATCAGTTTTTCCTGATAAACATAAACTAATGCCAGGGCCATAATGCTCAGCAAAAGAAAAATCATAAATGGTATCATCAGTCTAAATATCATGAAAATTTCTTAAATTCCATCAATAAACCCAGTCCCATGGCTGAGTTTTACAGGGAATGAAACTGGAAGAGAAAAAAGAAACCGAATTGAAAATTAATGAATTATTTTGAATTGGGAAGAAACCAAAAGCCTGAAAATTCCATCCTATACTTGATTATATTTCCTTCATTTACTTGTTGATTGGAAAGTTTTGGACATCTTCCAAAGTGTTAGGGTCCTCCCCTTTTTCCTGAATAATTGAAATATCTCCGGTAGTTTCCAGCACCACAATATCAATTTTGGTCAAGTCGGCAAAACCCTGTTTTCTGACTGCCATATTAATTTCCTCTATGGTAATTCTTTCCTTTTTCATGACTTCTATCATTAGCTCCCCTCTGTACACCAAAATGGAAGGGCTACTGGTTATGATATTCTTTACTTTTTTAACCCTTACGGATAGCCATGTTAATCCAAATTGTAAAAAAATAAATAGGAAAAATACCAGCAGTCCGTCGAGGAGCGGGATGCTTTTGTTCAAAGAAACGGCTGCCAATGTTGACCCAAGGGCTATGGTGATCACAAAATCAAAGGCATTCATTTTGGTTAAGGTCCTTTTTCCCGAAACCC
>JBBDSB010000020.1:0-2178 GCA_040905205.1 Cyclobacteriaceae bacterium | reverse complement strand
TCGATCAGAATGGTAAAATCCGGCCCTTGAAGCAGAGTTGCATCGCCCTGGCCTACATCCATAAAATGGACTTTTACGGTTGGGACTTCGCTATCAACTACCGGTTCGGGATCCCTCGGAAAAAACCAAAATAAAGCTAACAGGATGGCTATAACAGCTGTTAGGGTTAATAATAGTTTTTTGGATTTCATTTAGTGGATGCTACACAATGTAGAATTTGAAGGGTCCATGTTATTTCTGCTTAATTACTAATTATTTCCTCTTTAATCAATGAAAACCATTTTTCTACTTTTTCCAATGTAATATTGTTACGAACCATAGCTTCGACCATATTTTTATGAACTCGATCATCAAGTGTCAGTATTCTAATAATACGTTCACGAAGCGGCATATTTTCACTTAAAATATCCCTGATTTCACGTCCGATGACAACGGCTCCCATTTCATCCAATTCTAATTTTGTATCAAATAGATCAAAATGAAGTTCCCAGATCATCTCTTTCTCCACTTCAAAATAATTTTCTATGATATGAGCAATATCCAGGGGATCCTGAGTCCGTTTCTCAGGTCGATCATCATAGGAGATCAATTTTAATAGCACAATTGCAGGCAGTGTGGCAACTCGGTACTTCAGTTCATTATCTTGATCTTCTACTTGAATAGTTGCTTTCTTAAAAATCTCTTGAAACCCATTTAAAAATACCGGCCGGTCCCAACTCTCATTAGGTATTCTAGCCTCATCTATACTGATCTCTCCAAACGGAATTAGGTCAATAGTGTATGTAAATGGTGTCTGTAGACGGAATGGCACATCTTTTATTTCGGAAAAGCCAAAATTATCAACAAGATCTGAAACCACATCATCATACTGTTCTTTACCTGATACATATAAAGCAAAATCTACATCACGTGTAGCCCGTGATTTTATTCGTTCTTTTGCATACCAAGTATCTCTTGCAATAGCTCCCAGTAAATAGAAATCAACATTACGTTCAGTAAAAACTTTTTCTACAATCTGGAACAGTTCCCTTAGCTGAACCTGTCTTAGATCTTTAAGCTTAATTTGTAATGGCTTCCGCATTGATTTCTTTAGCTGCTTTGATGTTTCGTGGATCTCCGGTTATCATCAAGTCGGTGTAAATAACAAGTCGAGGTGCTACATTGGGGCGTTCTGTTCCAACTGTCCAGTATGGTTCACGAATTTCTACTTTTCCATTTTCATCGGGCACAAGCTTAAACTCCTTCATTAACTGACCTCGTCCTTTTTTGGTGTAGAGAATGTATTCCATAGGTTTAAGGTCATTCATCAGTAGATCAGCAGCCGGTTCTCCACCCCATACATCTTGAACCCCAAGTGGAAGATCTTTCCAATTATTTTCAGTCTCAATATTTATGAAATGATATCTACCCTTTTGAATACGGGGCTTGAGTTCATCCGTAAAGGTTGTAATCCAATGATCTAATAGTTTTTCCCGGTTTCTGAGTTTATTCACATTTTTATTTATCGCATAAATGAACCCATGCTCTTTCAGCCCATCCAGTACATATTTAATATTTCCCAGGGCTACATCTGCAGCTTCAGCTATGTCCCGGTAGGTCCGGTTCAGCCAGGCCTCATCATGTAAAAAAAGAAATACGACTTTCAGTCCGGTTTTGGTGAATGCCCGGTTTTTCTTCTCTCCGACCGGAGTGGTGGTATGGCGATCAATCCAAATCAGTGTCTCATCTTCTTTTAAATGAATGTTTCCGGCCACATCCATCCAATCGATGCCCGTCTCATTCAACATTTTTTTTATATTGGGATATAATCTTTCGGCTACCAACATCACAGGACCAACCTCATCTTGTAGTTCTTTTAACTCAAGAATGTGGTGTTTCCGAATCTCTTTTCTGATCACAGCATTTCGAGTGATATACCTCATCCCATCGAGGTTAAATGTCACTCTGGCATCGATTTTTGTATTTTGTTCGGCGACATAGATCTCCCGTTTCGCCTTTAAGCCGATCTCAGTTGGCAGATTCGCAAGTGCTACCCCGAGAATTTCCTGTTCCATTTGTTCACTTTATAATACTGTTCACGAATCGTGAACAGTTATAATTAATGAACATTATAGTTAAAAAGCAATTAATTAGTATTCTCCATTTAGTTCTTTTGAGCAAATTGCATGACCTTTATAG
>JBBDSB010000019.1:0-2181 GCA_040905205.1 Cyclobacteriaceae bacterium | reverse complement strand
AAAAGGGTATTCCTTTCACGGCATATTTCTTCATTCCCTCCTCGTTGATCTCTACACCTATGCCGGGTTTTTCTGAAAGGATGATGAATCCATCCTGGGTTCTTGGTCCATCATAAGTGACAATATCCTGCCACATTTCGTCGGTGTCCATGTAGATTTGCCATTCCATAATCTGAAAATTGGGTACGGAAGCACAAACATCATCGTGGGTGACTTCCTTCATCCGTTCAATGATATCATTCGGTACTCTTGGCCTGCCATCTTCAAAACGCTCCCCTTCCCAAAGCGGGGTAAGGAAGAGCATTTCCTCTTTTGCGATTTGTTGAGCAGATATCCATGAGGTATTTAAAAAGAAAAATACAATAATTATTGGTGAGTTAAGCGTTGTTTTCTTTAAAATCATTGTTTAATGGGCTTGATTAATTAGGTTTATTTATTATCTGTTTTTAAGGGCAGTCGGAAAAAAACTGCCCTTTAAGGTACATCTTTTTTAATGAATAGTCACCACTTGTTCATTGGATTCGGCATCCTACCAAATTCTGGTATCTAAATGGTCAGGGCCTTGCCTGCACAAAGCAGCTGGACCATTTTCGTTGTTCACCGTATTTTTTAAAATTTCAGTCATCGGTCAAGTTGCTGAATGCAGAAACCATTTAGGAAAAACACAAAGCCATACTGGAAGTAGGATTATAGACTTCATTCCTTTTGGATTGGTGGTTACCCATTCATTCTTATTTTGTTACTGTATGGGTTATATCCTATCCGGAAAAGCAAAATAATCTATTTGCTTAAATAAGAAAAACAAGCCTACACCAAATAACGCTGCCCATTTTATCACAAAATTAAATACTTTATAATTACTTTTCCCGTTCTTATTGAACGGCTTTGTTTTTTTTTTAAAGCGTTGGATTATTCCGGCTATCTCAGATTCAAATTCATTATGGGGCAATTCTTTCCACACCCTGGCTAATTCATCTTCCAAAGCTTTTTGGGTTTCTTTGTTGTCAAGGGTCTGCAAAAAATTCCTGGCCTCTTTTTCCGTGAGCACTCCTTCAATAAAAGCTTTCCATTGATGAATGTAGCCAGTCATTTTAATAGGGTCTTGTATTTGGATATATCCCTAAGACCCAAAAAATACTTACATAAAAATAAATAACTTAAGTTTCGCGCATTGATTTAAACTAGCTTGGAGCATTATATGCCCCCGCAGCTTGTTTAAATTTTGATTAAATTTTCCATTCTATAGTTCTTATCCGTTAATTGACGGACACCAGAGGGGTCAAATATATTTAGCCAGGGGTTTCAACCCTTGGTTAATAAGGGAATAAAATATAGTTTTGGCGGTTTCATGCAAAAATTGTGACAAAACGTGTCCTACGAAACAGGGGTTTTTAAATTTAAATATTCATAAATACAATAAAAAGCATCAATATATCTGATGGAACGATGTGGTTATTTAATATTTGCTGTTTGAGGCTTTTTGTGGCCTTGTAAATCTGGTTTTCAACAGTCCTTTTGGAAAGCTGCAATTTAGTGGCTATTTCATCAGAGGAAAGTTGTTCCAAATATTTTAAATTAATTACTTCCTGTTGGCCTTTAGGCAATGTAGATATGGCCATTTTCGAAAATTTTATCATTTCTTTATGGAATAGTTCTTCCTCGGTAATGTTGCCGCAGGTAGGTAAATGACCGATATTATATTGTTTAAATGCAGCCTCTAAGGCCATCTTTTTTGTCCTTTTAAAAATAAGGGATTTCATGATGGTAAGCACATAAGCATTAAAAGACAATTTGTAATCCAGGTTTACCCTGTAATGCCATACTCTCATGAAAACTTCCTGAACAATTTCTTCGGCATCTTCATGAAGGAGGAACATTTTACGACATGTCCTGTAAATCTTGGGAGTAAAAATTTCGAAAAGTGCCATATAAGCTCTTTCGTCTCCAAGACTTAATTTTTTTACTAAATCAGGTATTTTGGGTTGAACATGTTCTGGCATGGATATGTAAGAAAATTCATTAGAAAAATAAGGAAATTTTTATGATTATCACAATTAATCCAATGCCAATATTTTATTTAAAAAAGAAAAAGATTTTGATTTTGTGTTTTTTGGTTTTAAAAAGGGGAATATACTTAATGACCAGTAATTTATTTTGATTTTTCATCAAAGTTAAAAAACA
>JBBDSB010000018.1:8535-13408 GCA_040905205.1 Cyclobacteriaceae bacterium | reverse complement strand
AGAGGACTTTATCAAACAGTATAACAGCCAGTTTGGTACCAACTACACTAGTAAAGACAATCAGTCTTACTATAATTATTACAACGATATTGCCAAGCGGGTAAAAAACCGTCAAATCGATGTTTTGGTGGTGGTCAACATGTTCCTGACAGGATTTGACAGCAAGCACCTGAATACGCTCTACGTAGATAAAAACCTGAAATTCCACGGGTTAATTCAAGCCTATTCCAGAACGAACCGAATTCTAAATGAAGTAAAATCCCAGGGGAATATCGTATGCTTTAGAAACCTAAAGGGAGCGACTGATGAGGCAATCACCTTATTTTCGAATAAGAATGCCAAAGATGAAATCATCATGGAGCCTTATGAGGATTACGTGAAGAAGTTCAACCAGGCGTTTATCTCTTTACTGCAAATTGCACCCACGGCAAACAGCGTTAACGACTTGCCAAGCGAAAAAGAGGAATTGGCCTTTATTCAGGCATTCCGGGAACTGATGCGGTTAAAAAACGTGCTTTCCACTTTCACTGAGTTCCAGTTTGATGATTTGTCAATGACAGCACAATCCTTTGAAGATTACAAAAGCAAATACCTGGACCTTTACGACAAGGCAAAGGGCCACAATCAAAAAGAAAAAGTAAGCATTTTGGAGGATATTGATTTTGAGTTGGAGTTGATTCACCGTGATGAAATCAATGTTGCCTACATTTTGAAGTTATTGGCGAAATTGAAAGATGCTTCGCCGGAAGAACAGGAAAAGCAGAAAAAAGCATTGATCGAAATTGTAGCCGGAGATGCCCAATTAAGAAGCAAGCGAAAACTGATAGAGAAATTTATCAAAGAGAACCTGCCTCACATAGCTGATTCGGACGACATTCCAGAAGCCTTTGAAAATTACTGGAATGAAGAACGCACAGCCGCATTGAAAAAAATGAGTGAAGAAGAAAATCTGGACAGCAAACAACTTCAAGAATCAGATAGGGGTTTTCCAAGAGGCAGATCAGGGAAAACTGGTCCTTGACCGCCGCACAGTCGGCAAATTCCTATCCATGAGTGAACAGGATTGATGCAGATACTATTTAATTGAAAAGCACATGGAATTAAGACCAATAAAATCAGAATGGAAGAACTGCAATTAAAGCAAAAAGATCTGGTGAACGAAATCGGTGGAAAAAGCAGGGTTTCTGAAATACTCAATAGGAAAAGGAAATTGACGGTAGAAATGATAAGGAACTTTACTGGAAAGCTAAATCTTTCACCTGGGTTATTGATTACAGATTATCGATTATCCAGGTAAATGTACGGTTGGTAACAAAGACTAAGAAAACATGCGGGCTGTCAGGGTAAAAATGAAATTTAGTACATTCAAAGAAAATTGGTTCTCGGTTGAAAGAGGCGTGTTCCAAACCCCGCCCGTTTCTTTGCCATGGCCGTTGGGGTTAATTTAAACTAGAAAGTATGCTTTGCACTAATTTATGAACCCTAGTACCTAAATAGTTTGGCCAACGAGTTTTTGGATTGACATCAAGTTTACTTTTTTTTTAAAAGTAAAACCGAACCGGAATGAAATTGAGGGTTTTAAGGCCAACTTGATCCAGTTGCTTGACAGGACCAATGACACGGAATCGGAGGAATTCCATAAAAATCTTGTAAAACAATTCAATGACTTTGAAGTCGGACGATTAGCCGTTCAAAGGCAAATTATGTACAAATACACTTTGGCTGTACGTTGGCATTCATTTCCGAAATTCCATGCAAATTTGTTTCTGAATCTTAGGCTTAGTATTTTTGTTGTCGGACTAGACAACATATTTTGCCGACATTAAAGATTATAGACTCAATTAAGGTTGACGTTTATTCACGTGAACACCCGCCCCCTCATTTTCATGCCATTTATGCTGAATATGAGGAACTGATTGAAATTAAAACACTATCCACATTTGTCGGTAATTTGCCAAAAGCCCAGCGAAATAAGGTGATTGAATGGGCAAAAACGAAACAGGAATATCTAATGGAAAATTTTCTACGTTTGAATCCAAGATTATGAGAAAGAAACCGAGCATTCCGAGAATCATAAAAATCCAGGAAATAACCGGGCTGACTATCCGATGCATGTTTAACAACGGGGAAAGTCGTATACTTGACTTTGAAAAGATTCTTGAACAATGGAAAATTGGAAATAATGACATTGAGTATCCACTTTTAATACCTCAGGAATTTAAAAAAGTAAAACTTCGGAACTTTACTTTATCGTGGTCTAATATCCCCGTAACGCTCATATCTGAAGATGGGAAAGAAGAGCCTCATCCCTATGAGTTGAGTCCTGATGAACTTTACAGACTAAGCGAACCTGCGGAACCCTTTAGCTCGGAGAAATTTGGTAGCCTGATTAAATCGGCAAGAATAAAAGCTGGGTTAACCCAGGAACAACTTGCTTTAAGAAGTGGAACTTCCAGGTTTTACATCTCAAGACTGGAGAACAACCGAACGGATATCGAACTTGCAACATTTCGAAAAATTGTAGAGGCGGGGCTTGGTAAACAGTTCAAACTCATCATTGAATAATAACACGCCAATCTTTCAAGGAAAGAACCGAATTGGATGTATAATGTTTCAAGAACATTGTATCCTATCGTCAAACTTTTTGGTGATGGTGCCAGCATTAAATCCACAGAATTGGCAGAAGCGATTTAATGTGGGAATTTATGGAGCAGATAAGGAGATTTTAGAAAACAAGGATATAAAAGACCAATTGAGACAAAATCATGGAAAAGTGAAGCCAGTACCGGGCTGATTGCGAAATTCAATTTTGAGAAACAGTGGGTTTTCATACGATTTATCGGAACTCATAGTGAGTATGACAGGATTGATGCAGATACTATTTAATTGAAAAGCACATGGAATTAAGACCAATAAAATCAGAATCAATGTGTAAACCCTAATTATTACCATTTTATGGACAAAATAACCGGAAAGATTCTCCTAGTGGATGACCAGCCGTATGAAGAAGTAATGCTTAAGGAAGCACTGGCCTCAATAGACCGGTTTACTAAGGTCGAGTATATTTCAAAACCCAAAGAAGCGCTTATACACCTTAAAGAGAACCGTGACAGGATTTTCCTAATCATTTGCGATATCAACATGCCCGAAATGAACGGCCTGGAATTTAAAAAGGAAATTGAAAAGGACAGCTACCTGCGTGAAAAATCCATTCCATTCGTCTTTTTCTCCAGTGATGGCTCCAATAACATGGTAAAACAAGCCTATACGCTTAATGTGCAGGGCTATTTTAAAAAGCCTGAGAATATTGAAGCCCAGGGCGAACTTCTGAAAAAGATTATTAAATACTGGGCATCCTGCCTGCACCCGAATATTACTTCTAAAAAAGATTAAAGGTTTTGATAATTTCTTTCGATTCAAAAATTTGATTAATATTGTTGGATTACCGTATTTTTTTTATGGTCGAGTAGCTGGGCATTACCCTGTCAAATAGCTCATCTAACCAATCAAGATATTGGTCGTATTGCTGATCGGATTTAATCACATGGAGCTCCATATCATCTTTTTTTATAGGCCACTGTGGTAGCATTAATTTTATCGTATTCTTTATGGGTTCCAAACCATTTGATTTGTACCGCCCTGAAATCAAAAACAAACCTAACTACCAGGCGGTAATGGTTTCCCATGATATTGAATACAACGCGTTCATCCCCAACCAAACTCGCATTTCCATAAGCCGCTTTGAGTTCATTAAAATTGCTGAAATCGGATCTCAAGATTTCATGATACCACTCAAAGAGCGTGAAGCAAGTTTTTTTGTTTAACAAGCCATTGATTAAACTTTTCTTTTTAATTTAAGCATAATTAATTAGGTTTAAACATGACTAAAAATCGAATATTCTTTACAGGGGGATCGGGTAAAGCAGGAAAGCACGTGATCTCATACCTTCTTGAACAGGGGCACCGCGTGATGAATGTGGACCTGAAGCCGCTGGATTATCCGGGGGTGGATAATCTGGTAGCGGATATTACAGATTCCGGGCAAATGTTCAATGCCATGAGTTCCTATGCAGGCTTAGATGAGCTGGAACCGGGTAATGGGGTGCCAAAATTTGATGCGGTAGTCCATTTTGCTGCCGTGCCAAGAATCCTGATCAACCCTGATAATGAAACCTTTCGGGTCAACACCATGGGTACCTACAACGTGATCGAAGCGGCGGTAAAGCTGGGAATCAAGAAGATTGTCATTGCCTCCTCAGAGACTACCTACGGGATCTGTTTTTCCGACGGGCCAACGGACCCCAAGGCGCTACCACTTGAGGAAGACTACGATGTGGACCCCATGGATAGCTATGGCTTATCGAAGGTGGTTAATGAGAAAACGGCACGTGCGTTCCAGCGACGCTCTGGGGTTGATATCTATGCACTTCGTATTGGAAACGTGATTGAACCCCAGGAATATGCGGAACTGTTTCCGCATTACTTCAAACATCCCGAAGTGCGTCGCCGAAATGCCTTTTGCTATATTGATGCCCGGGATCTGGGACA
The DNA here is from genome assembly GCA_040905205.1 of Cyclobacteriaceae bacterium. Taxonomy (GTDB): domain Bacteria; phylum Bacteroidota; class Bacteroidia; order Cytophagales; family Cyclobacteriaceae; genus Cyclobacterium. The sequence continues at coordinate 8,860 of JBBDSB010000018.1, read as the reverse complement.
GATTGTGGATTTATGTCTGGAAAAAGATGGCCTTGGGTATCAGGTATTCAATGCCGGAAACGATCATAACGGAGCGATTATTCCCAGTAAGGAACTGGCTGAAAGGTTTTTCCCCGGTGTGCCTGTTATTCGTGAATTGGAGGAACACGAAGCCTTGTTTTCCAACCGCAAAATCCGCGAAGTGCTGGGGTTTAAGGAAAAGCATAATTGGCGGAAATATGTGAAAGAAGAATAAATAGGTTTCTAAAAATCCCGTTAGGGTTTCCAAAAAAGGTTTATCAACTGCCTGATTTCTTATCTGAAATGCTTAATTTGACAAGCTAAA
>JBBDSB010000018.1:0-8435 GCA_040905205.1 Cyclobacteriaceae bacterium | reverse complement strand
TTGATAATAAACCTTTGGATAGGATAGATTATGCCTACCAAAACAACAAGGTAAACCAAAGGACGCTTAAGGGAAATGCAGGTGAGGAGGTGACTTTATATGTTTATTACTAATTCGCTTGTCTCCTCATTCAGATTTGGGCGAATTAAATGCGCCGTATTTACCCAAAAACAATTTTACCATTCAGAGATAAAACCTGAATGGTAGAAGGCACTTTTAAGAATAGCGAACACAAAATTTTGTTCTATTAAAATGTGAAAATTATAGTTTAAATTTTGAATTTAATTATTGTTTATTTTAGATAATTTTAATAGATTTAAATATCTAATTTTGTAATTGCCTTCTAACCATATAAATATTATATTCGAGTTTTGCTGCATATTGACAAAATCCTGTACCTATGGAAACAAATGAAAAATTAAGGGAACAGATTTTTGAGATAATAAAAAATCAACTCAGGGATAACGTTCCACCTGAGACTAAATCAACATTCGACAGATTACGAAAGCAAGGATATGATGAATTTCAAACCAGACAAATGATTGGGCAATGTATAGCAGTTGAGTTGTTTAATGTTTTGAAACATGGAGAGGCCTATAACAATGAACGATATGTAAAGAATTTATTAGCATTACCTAAGGAACCTTTCGAATAGATTAAAATGGAAAAAGTAAATCGTTGTCGAGATATAGGGTTTGATTGCGATGGGGTAATCAAAGCCAAAACTGAAAAAAAAGCCCTAAAATTGGCGGCTGAATACGCAAAAACAGTACATGGATTAGAAGAAGTTTCCCCTGAAGTGGTAGAAAAAATCAAGTCAGTAATGACGGAAATATGAAAGGAATACTACCACATCCGCATACGTAAAGTGGAAATGCCCATTCAGGAATTGTTTTGGGGGGCTTATTACCGGACATGCAAGTGTGCTAATCACCTTACCTTCACTCCTTCCATTCCCCGTCCCAGGCAGTTCTTACAACCCAAATGTAATTTTTAAGTCCCCCAATTATTTTTTTGTCCCCAAAAAAAAGTGTATATTGAAGAAAAACCTGATTTTATATGATAGAACAACAGACCCACTCTCAGGAACTTCTGGAGCGGAGAAAAAATATAGTGGCGAATGGTGTAGGTGTTTTTAATACAGCGACAGTAAAAGAAGCGAAGGGGGCCATCATCATTGATGTCGATGGCCACGAACACATAGATTTTGCCGGAGGAATCGGCGTAGTCAATGCAGGTCACTGCCCCGAACCAGTAGTAGCCGCTATACGTGAGCAGGCTGGTAAATACCTGCATACCAGCTTTAATGTGGTTACTTATGAGCCTTACATCCAGCTTTGTGAAGTGATGGCCGAGATTCTTCCTCACGGTGAAAAAACCAAGGCCATGCTGGTGAGCACCGGTGCGGAAGCCGTTGAAAACGCCATAAAAATCGCCCGCCAAGCCACCAAGCGGCCGGCAGTACTTTGCTATACCGAGGCTTTTCATGGCCGGACCATGATGGCCATGAGCCTTACCAGTAAGATCAGCTACAAGTATGGCAGCGGCCCCTTTTCTCCTGAGGTTTACAGGATACCCTTTCCCAACTTTTTTAAATTCCATGGCACACAGGAAATGGATGACTTCGTGCATACGGAGCTGAACAGGCTTCGGGAAAGTGCCCATAGCATGGTAGATGTTAAAAGTGTTGCCGCCATTATCATTGAACCTGTACAGGGTGAAGGCGGATTTAATCCCGTACCCCAAAAGTATCTCGAAGGATTGCGGGAATTCTGTGATGAGCATGGGATCCTGCTGATCATGGACGAAGTGCAGAGTGGCTTTTGCCGCACAGGCCACTGGGCCAGCTGGCAACATTATAATGTAATGCCTGATATCAGCACCTATGCAAAATCGATGGGTTCTGGATTGCCTATTGCCGCCGTACTTGGCCGTGCCGAAGTAATGGATGCGGCAGGACCTGGTACCATAGGGGGAACTTATATCGGAAGCCCGGTATGCTGTGCTGCCGCATTGGCTACCATCCAATACATGAAGGACATCAATTTAAATAAACGCGCTGTTGAAATCGGCAAAATCGTAAGAGAGCGACTCGAAAAACTGAAGAAGGAATTTTCTGAGATAGGAGATGTCAGAGGCATAGGTGCCATGATCGCTATGGAACTGGTAAAAGACAATGATCCCGGAAAGCCCCATACAGAATTGTGTGACAAGATAGTAAAGGGCTGTGCAGCTGAAAGGCTTATCCTGCTGAGTGCCGGAACCTTTAAAAATGTGATAAGAATACTATCACCCCTGGTGATCACGGATGAGCAATTAAAAATGGGTCTTGATATATTGGAAAACCAAGTCAGAAAAAACATATAGACCGGTTTCTCTTGCATTTTTTATGGCCTTGAGGAAAGAAACGCCACCTCATTTTTATTGAAATTTAGAAAAAGAAATATACTATGACGCCATTTGCAATAGCAGGAATACAAATGAAAGTTTCAGCGGTAGCTTCCAATGTGGAAATGATGAAGCTGAAAATAGACATTACAATGAGCCTTTACCCCTGGGTGGAAATGGTGGTTCTCAGTGAGCTCTGTGCCTTTGGGCCGCTCATACATACCGCGCAGGTTATCCCGGGAAATTTTGAACAGGAAATGCAGGCCATTGCCAAAAAACACAAAATATGGTTGCTGCCGGGGTCGGTATTTGAAAAAAGTGGTGATCATATTTACAATACCGCTACCGTCATCAATCCGGAGGGCGAAATTGTCACCCGATATAGAAAAATGTTTCCCTTTTACCCCTATGAAATCGGTGTGACACCGGGTTCTGATTATTGTGTATTTGATGTGCCAGGTGTGGCCAAATTCGGGGTCTCCATCTGTTATGACATGTGGTTTCCGGAAACCATTCGTACACTTGCTGTCTATGGTGCCGAGGTAATCCTTCACCCGACCATGACGGGTACCATCGACAGGGATATAGAGTTATCCATCGTCCGGGCCATGGCTGCTGTAAACCAATGTTATTTTTTGGATGTAAATGGTCTGGAGTCAGGGGGAAATGGAAAATCGCTGGTTTGCGGGCCCGATGGCCGGATTATTTATCAGGCAGAGGGCAATGAGGAGATATTTCCCATTGAGCTGAATATTGAACGGGTAAAGCGAAGCAGAGAGCTGGGGGTCTTGCGCCTGGGACAGCCTTTAAAGAGCCTGCGCGATCACATCGGGCATTTTAACATTTATCAGCCGGGGGCACATCTTCCTTATCTTAATTCCCTTGGTCCACTTATCAAGCCTACACGTCTCGATGAACTGTCAAGGTTAAAAAGAAAGGAAACAGAATATAAGCCGCCATCTACACCGACAGGTTATAAAGGCTTCGATGAATTATAAAATCAAAAAATAAAATTATGGGTGGATTATCTTCGAAAAAAAAGAAATCGGTGAAAACCTTTACCAACTATGTTAGCTGGTTTGAAATACCTGCCGTCAATTTTCAGCAAGCAGTGGATTTCTATAACCATATCTATGGTTTTGATATGCAGAAAAATATTAATGGCAGCCATGCTATGGCTTTCTTTCCGGCAAATAATGGGATTGGTGGCGCGATCGTAGCCGGGCCGGGCTCCACGCCCAGCGCTACAGGGACTTTACTTTACTTAAACGGTGGTGAAGATTTAAACCATATTCTTTCCAAAGTAGTCGAAGCAGGCGGAAGGGTGGTCATGCCTAAAACGCTCATCGATGAAGAGTCAGGCTATTTTGCCATTTTCATTGATTCTCAAGGGAACAAGCTTGCCCTGCATTCACAAAATTAGATTTATGACTGAAAATAAAATTATAAGTGCACGCCATTATAATATTGCTCAACTGCGGATAGAATCCTGGAATAATCTGAAAAATGTGTCCACAAAACTTGAAATTGCTGCCAGGGGTTCTGCTGAAGAAAAAATATATAAGCAGGCCATTCGAGAATTGCTGCTTCAGTTGGAAGGAATAGAATCCTATTTTGCATTTCCCGGTATTCCGCGGGTGAGGATGCTTAATGAAATGCTGGATAGGCAAGAACATAAAGCACTCGCCAATAAGGTTACAGAGATCACAAAGCAACTGGTAAGTGACCGGTATAGAAACAATGGTGATAATCTTGAAGAGGATGAACATGGTGTTGACATTTCAGAGAATAGGGAATCGGCCGATGGGCAAAGGAAAAATTACTTCGAAGTGCTCATTGTTGAAGATATTTCCCTACAGGAAGAAGTGATGCTTAAAAAGGACCTTAAAGACTTGCAGGCTTCTGGCGACCAGTTTGGTTATAAAATTGTGGTGCAACGTTCTTTTGAAGATGCGCTAATCGCCCTTCACTTCAATTATAATATCCAGTCCGTTGTCATCCGTTACGCCCCGCCCTACCATTCCAAAAAAATCACGCCCGAGATAACGCCTTTTATTCAGGATGTCTTGAACCTGGACCTTGCTGCTACAGCCCAAAGTGACCTGGGGCCCATCCTGGGAGGACTTGTCAAGAAATTCAGGGCAGAAATTGACACTTATTACGTTACCGATACTGCCCTTAGCAACCTTAAAGACAGTACACTTAAATCCTTCAGGCGCATATTTTACCGGGTTGAGGACCTGCAGGAACTGCACCTTACCATTTTAAGAGGGATTGGAGAAAGGTATGAAACACCCTTCTTTTCCGCCCTAAAAGAATATAGTAAAAAGCCTACCGGAATTTTCCACGCCATGCCCATTTCAAGGGGTAATTCGGTATTCAAGTCCAGATGGATCAACGATTTTGGCAATTTTTACGGTAGAAATATGTTTCTGGCCGAAACATCCTCTACTACAGGCGGTCTTGATTCGCTTCTTCAGCCAACAGGCTCGCTAAAAAAAGCACAGAAAATGGCCAGCGATGCTTATGGGTCCAAACATACCTTTTTTGTCACCAACGGGACCTCAACAGCCAATAAAATTGTGGTACAGGCATTGGTTAAACCTGGAGAAGTCATTCTGATCGACCGGGACTGCCATAAGTCACACCATTACGGATTGGTGCTGGCAGGTGCTTTTCCGGTCTACCTGGATTCCTATCCCATAGAAGCCTATTCGATGTACGGCGCAGTGCCACTGGAGCAGATCAAGGAAAAACTCCTCCGCCTAAAAAAAGCGGGCAGGCTGGCCCTGGTAAAAATGCTGTTGCTTACCAACTGCACCTTTGATGGCCTGGTTTACAATGTTGAAAAAGTGATGCAGGAAATCCTGGCGATCAAACCAGATATGATTTTCCTGTGGGATGAAGCTTGGTTTGCCTTTGCCGGGTTTACCTATAACTACAAGCAGCGCACAGGCATGTTTGTGGCCAATAAGCTGTGTGAAAAATACCAATCCAGCAGTTACAGGGAAGAATACACCGCACACATTAAAAACCTTAAAGAAAACGAGCTGCCTAAACTTCCTGATCCCGATAAGGTACGGATTAGGGTATACTCCACCCAAAGTACGCATAAAACATTAAGCAGCTTCCGACAGGGCTCCATGATCCACATCTGGGATGAGGATTTTCGCAGAAAGAGTGAAAACACCTTCCTGGAGGCTTATATGACCCATACCTCCACCTCTCCCAACTATCAGGTGCTGGCTTCTCTTGACGTTGGCAGAAGACAGGTACAGTTTGAGGGGTTTGAGTTGGTGGAAAAAAGCATTGAGATGGCCATGGTGTTGCGCGCCAAAGTAAATGATCATCCACGCTTAAGTAAATACTTCGATGTATTGACGGTGAGTGATTTTATTCCATCCAAATATCGTGAATCAGGCTTATCCGAATATTATAGTAGAAAAGATGGCTGGAACAGAATGGAAAATGCCTGGGAAAAGGATGAGTTTGTCCTGGACCCAACTAAAATCACCCTTCATATTGGCCGGACGGGCTTAGATGGCGATACGTTTAAGAACAAATACCTAATGGATAAATTTAATATCCAGATCAATAAAACGTCCAGGAACACAGTATTATTTTTGACCAACATTGGAACTACAAGGGGCAGCGTGGCCTACCTGACAAACGCATTGTTGAAAATAGCCGATGAATTGGATCTGGAATTCCGTTCCCTAAGTGAAAAAGAAGGAGAAATTCGCCAAAACAGGATCCAATCCCTGGTCCGGGATTTTCCCCCCCTGCCTGATTTCAGCTACTTTCATCACTCATTCCAGGCAGTGCCCGGTGTACCCGGTGGAAATATCCGTGAAGCATTTTTCCTCGCTTATAATGAAGAGAATTATGAATATATGCCTTTACAGGACTGTCTGCCCGCGATGGACAATAACAGGATCCTTGTAGCATCCTCCTTTATCATCCCTTATCCTCCAGGATTTCCGGTCCTTGTTCCCGGTCAGGTAGTGAGCAAGGAGATCATCCGTTTTCTCAATGCCCTGGATGTATCAGAAATCCATGGGTACAGGGCAGATCTGGGCCTCAGGGTTTTTAAGGAAAGTGTGCTGAACAGACAGAATACGGTCACTTCAATGGGATCCACAAAATCCAAAAAGAAATTACCAACAAAAATTTTAAAAAATTAAAACTATGGCTACTAAAAAAAGTGATCAATCTAATCCACCAATAAACCCTGATAAAAAGGTTTCTGCCTCCGGATCATCTGTGAAGAAGGCTACAAAATCAGCATCAACCGGCGGAGTGAAAAAACGAGCCGCAAAACCAAAGGTGGAACTCAATGGGGTTTCAGATATCAGAAGGTCTTTCCATAAAAACGAAGAACCCTTATATTTTATCAGCGCCACCAACTTCAACATGCTTGGTGCTGACGAATGGATAAAAGGATTTAAATTTATCTGTTACCTGGAATGTTTTGATGGCCTGCATCCCAATGTTTTTTCTCCAAAAACAGAAATCCCACATGATGATTTTGAGGGTATCGAAGACATCAATAATTACCTGTTGCAACATCCGGAGGTACAGGATTACCTTAAGACCCGGTCGGTAGACGGGAAAACCGGAAAAGCCATGTTCCTGATGTTCAATGAAAAAACAGAACAGCTCGCTGAAAAACTAGGTCTGGAAATCATGTTTCCAAAAGCTGAAATGCGGACCTTCCTCGACAACAAGGTAAATACCAATCGCATCGCAGAAAAAGCAGGCGTGGCCTGTGTTCCTTATGTGCTGGCCCAGGTGAAGGATTATGAGCAGTTAAAAGAAATTTCCAAAGATCTGGGAAATGATCTTGTAATACAGACCCCTTTCGGTGATTCCGGCCATACCACCTTCTTTATATCGGATGAAGAATCATTCAAAGAGCATGAGGAGGAAATCATAAAAGAAGCCGAGGTCAAGATCATGAAGCGCATCCGCTGCAAAGGATCTGCTATTGAAGCTTGTGTGACCAGGCACGGAACCATCGTTGCTCCCCTTATGACGGAACTGGTAGGGTTCAAAGAGCTCACGCCCTATGAAGGAGGCTGGTGTGGAAATGAAATCTACCCGAATGCGTTCACACCAGAATTACGTGCCAAGGCCATAGAAAACACCAATAAATTTGGTAATCAACTTCGGAAGGAGGGTTACAAAGGCTATTTTGAACTCGATTATCTGATCGATCAGGACAATGGCGAACTTTACCTGGGCGAGTTAAATCCGAGGGTAACAGGAGCCAGCTCCATTACCAATCATGCTGTTTTTGCCCTTGCGGACGCCCCTTTGTTTATTTTCCATATGCTGGAATGGATGGATATTGAATATGATTTGGATGTAGATGCCCTTAACCAACGCTGGGCACATCAGGACAATATTGACGGGTGGAGTCAGCTCATCGTAAAACATACAGAAGATACCATAGAATATGTAACAGAAGCACCGAAATCAGGCATCTATAAAATGTATGATACCGGCCACATTCAGTTTGACCGTATGGATACCCACAGGAGAGCGGTAGAAAATGAGAAAGAGGCCTTTTTCTTGAGGATCACCCGGAAAGGCGACTACTTATATGAAGGCGCGGATATGGGAATACTGGTGACAAGGGGCCGTATGATGACCGATGATTTCAAATTAAATCATCGGGCAAAACACTGGATAAAAGCGATTAGATCCCAGTACAAGGCAGAGATGGTGGAAGATAAAACGAAACCAAAACTTACAGGTTCATTGACAAAATAATATCATAATTGTATGACTTCTGTCCGATAAATAAGCCTTATTTTTGTCAGTTAATCTAAACCAACTTTCCATTTAAAACCCATTAAATGAAATTACATTTCAATACAATTGCTGAACCTGGCCTTCCGGGGCCAAAATGGCAAAAATTATTCAATACGCACTGGGAAGCCTACCGTAAATGGTTTGATTCTAAAGGGGCATCCTTCGTTCCTGACCTGAAAACATCACAGGCAGCGCTTAAAAAATACATGCCGGAAATGTGGCCCACCTAC
>JBBDSB010000017.1:0-2193 GCA_040905205.1 Cyclobacteriaceae bacterium | reverse complement strand
TTAAAGAGGGTACTTCCTGACAAAATAAACGTCATCTAGAATCGAACTCAGGTTAGTAGGAATGTGCGGTTGGCGAAAATTTTATTTTATCCTGGGCGAGGGGAAAAATTTAAATAAATTCGAATGGAATTTTTTTTCGGTTGGATAGAGAACGCTTTTAATGCCGATCATTAAATTTATTGGGTTATAAATTCTCTAGTTTCAGTTTTCATTCCAGGGTTTCAATATCTTTTTAGGCTCTGACATAAAGTAAAAATGAGATAAAAAAAACAGGTCTACGCCTGGATTGACCAGATTAGACCTGTTTAACTGGCTCAATGGTTTAAAAATCTACCATTCCACATGGGTATCCTTCCAGCTTCTGGAAGCGGCAGAATCCAACACCGCCTGGCATACTTTTTGGGTTTCATAGGCATCCTTGAAAGTGGGCGGACAAGGGTCATTGCTTTCCAGGCTTTTAAAGAAATCAGAAACCTGATGGATGAAGGAATGCTCATAACCTATGGAGGTTCCCGGAATCCACCACCTTCCCATATAGGGTTGGTCATGATCCGTCACATGAATGGAACGCCATCCCCTCACAATGGATTCATCCCGATGATCAAAATACTCCAATCGGTTCAGGTCATGTAGGTCCCATCTGATAGAGGCATGCTCTCCGTTGATCTCAAAAGTATACAGTGCTTTATGGCCCCTGGCATAGCGGGTTGCCTCAAATAAGCCCAATGAGCCGTTGTCAAAATGACAATGGAATAAACAGGCATCATCAATGCCCACTTTTTTCTTTTCTCCGCTACCCTGGTGCACCCTTTCTTTAATAAAGGTTTCGGTCATGCCCGACACATCCTTAATTCCTCCATTGAGCCACATGGCGGTATCGATACAATGCGCCAACAGGTCACCGGTCACACCGGATCCGGCCGCATCTACATCCAGTCTCCACAGGGCATCTCCCCCTTGTGGCAAATCCGGACTAATCGTCCAGTCCTGGAGGAAATTGGCCCTGTAATGAAATATTTTGCCCAACTTCCCTGAGTCAACCACCTGCTTGGCCAAAGTGACCGCAGGAACCCTCCGGTAATTATACCAAACTGTATTCCTGACTCCGGCTTTGTCTATGGCCGCTACCATGTCCTTGGCCTCATCCAATGTCCTGGCCAAAGGCTTTTCACACAATATCATTTTACCGGCTTTTGCAGCCGCTATGGCAATTTCTGCATGGGTGTCATTGGGTGTACAAATATCCACCGCATCCACATCATCCCTTTCGATCACCTTTTTCCAATCCGTCTCATAAGAGGCATAGCCCCACTGCTCCGCAAATGCTTTGATTTTATCTTCTCTCCTGGAACAGGCAACCTGTAATACAGGCCTGTATTCATATTCAGGGAAAAAATCCCCTAATCTTTTATAGCCGTTGGTATGGATCCTTCCCATTAGGCCCGTACCGATCATTCCGATTCTAATTTTCTTTTTTTCTTCCATTTTTAGGATTTGGTTATTTGGAAACTTAAAATTTAATAAGCAAAAAGGAAAGGTGAATCAGGCTTTCCAGCCATGTTTTTCCCGCACTTGAATCAGGGCTGAAAGAATATTGTTCCAGGTATCCTGCTTACTCATTACTTCATTGGGGAACATACAACCATCCCAGCAGATGTGTTTAAAGGCTTTGGTAAGTTCACCTTTTTCATCTCTCAGCCAATAGCCGGCATCTTCTGCAATATCCAGTTTACCATTGGGGTCATTGGCCAGGCAATGCCTTCCTGTTTTGTCATGAGAACCGGAACCGAATACCGTGGCATCATTCTGCGCCACATGAAAATCAATGGTCCAGGGCCTTAAAGCATCCGTCATTTTTTTGAGGGCAGCTTTCCATACTGTTTTATCTTCCCAGTCATATCTTTCCGGGAGTATCCTGTGCTCAGGATAATTATACCCCAGGGTGTACAACAAGGTATGGGCCATGTCTGCCTGAAAGCCCAGGGTTGGGCTGTCCACTGATTCCAGTGTTTCCAACATGGTCTTCCAGCTATGCATACCTCCCCAGCAGATTTCACCCTCAGCAGCCAGCTTTTCCCCGTAATTCTCAGCGATTTTACAGGCTTCTTTAAAGGTCTCCACTATGATTTTTTGACTTCCCTTGGGATCTTTTGCCCATTGTTCCGGACTACTTGCGGTATCCACCCTAACAAT
>JBBDSB010000016.1:9723-13499 GCA_040905205.1 Cyclobacteriaceae bacterium | reverse complement strand
CCAGTCTAACTGGGCCTGCGTCGGAATGGGGACTCCTGCCTGCCCCCAGCTTTTTATTCCATAGAATAAGAAGCATACTACTAAAAGTGATTTCAGTTTCATCTGTTTATAATTTGATTTTCAAAGGTCATAACTTGCCCCGTACCGAAGGTCGGGGTGGAATCTCGCATGGTTTATAATCATCCCTCTGTGTGTCGCTTGCGTCATGCCTGTCTGACTCAGGCAGGCTCGATTTCATAAATTTTTTTTATTAGCATTTTCATAGGTCAATTTAATTCAAATTCAGCAAAAACAGCCCAATGGTCCGAAGGCCAGTCGGCATTCAATCTAATCTCCCCGTTTCCTTTTGAACCGGTTACAACCGAAGCTGATTTGCAATGCAAACCCAGGTTATTAAAATATATCCGGTCAATCCTGACCAACACCTGATTATCGTAATCTTGTCGTCCCGGAGTATCATTTGGATACGGTGGAGTCCATGTAATTCCCGGTTTTTCCACTTCATCGGTATGGACGGTTCGGTATGCATCGGAGAGTCCGATTTCCTCAAGGGCCTTTGACCCGCTCCACGCTATGGCAAACCGCAATGGGGTTTCGGTAGGGTTTTTTACCCACCTATCCATTCCTTCCCTGGCAAAACGCGCGGTCCAATCCAGATGGGAGGGTTCATTAAAATCACCAACCAGGATGACTTTTTCATTTGCTTGTATATAGGGTTGGACCCTATCAACCGTAGCGTGATAGCCACGTGGACCATCCGCAATCTGCTTGGTAGCTTCCAAAATTTCCTCTTCCAAAATTTTAAGATCTGCCGGTACATTGGCATCCAGCATTCTTTGTTGTATCATCCCGGGGCCATAGCCTCCTGTTGGCAGCCAATGGCAGTTTACAAAAACCAGGGAATCCCCATTGGGCAAATGAACCCTACAGGTATTCAGTAAGTCACCATTCGTTTCAAGCGGGGACAGTTTAAATTTCGAGTAAATGTTGTAGCAGCGGTTCCATTCCTCACCCAGAGCCAAGCGTAAAGAGTCGGTATTTGTGTCTTCCTGTATGCCCAAGATGTCCGCTTTTGTTTCTACAATGACCTTGGCCAAATCGTCAAAACGAGAGCCATTAAAACGGCTATTTGGAAAACCAACGTTGCCCGCATCATGCCCTCCCTGAAGAATATTAAAGGTGAGAACCGATAGGCGATTTGATGTAAGTGCTTGCTTGCTATCTGTGTTACAATGGCTAAACAAGGCAAACACAGCAATGCAGTAGCATATGTTTTTAATAATTTGGTTCATTATTTCAGATAAATCTGCCATCCTACACTTTCATAATAGGATTACGTGAATTTCATATCCATTTTTTATTTCGAGGTTAACTCGAATCGTACCAGGTAACATTCGTGTTTGTTTGGAATCATCGATATACCCCATTTTAATCCTTCCCCTACAACCACCGGATCGGTTATATCAGGCCGAAAACCTCCTGGGGCAACCGCACGTTCTTCTACTTTCACTGCAAGTTTGTTGGACATAAAATCAATTCCGTCAGGGGCATATTCAAATGTTTCCGATAAGGAAGCAAAGGCACCAACGCCGGGACCCTGTGGCCAAATGAATACTTCATGGCTTCTCTCAAGTATTTCTTTTCCGAATTTGGTGTATGGGCCTTCAGGATATTTTGAATAGGCAACCCCCATAGCTGTGTGTGTGGGTCCACCGTGCCCCCTAGCCAATGAACGGCCTTTATAATACATCCAATACAACCCATTTCGGTAAAGCAAAGAAGCATCATCAACCCTGTAACTGTCAAATTTTTCAGGCTCAACACTTACTTTTAGAATTGGTTCTTCGCTTATTCTTTTAAAAGGACCGGTTGGTGAATCGGATACGGCTACACCAATAGCTGTAATATCAGTAATGTTATTATTCTCGAATTCTCCATCTGCGTTTCCTGGTGTCGGTTTTACCCCAGTAAAATACAAGTAGTATTTATCATCGGCAAAAAATATGTTAGGTGTAAAAACTGCCTGTGAATCCCATTTGCCATTTTTCCCTACGTCCAACATTTGACCAAGCTCCGTCCAGGTAAATCCCTCATCCTCAGATTTGGCACACCAAACGCTTGCTCCCCAGTATCCTGCTCCCCAATATTCCGGCTGGGCATCAGGTATTTTGGTGTAATATACATAATATGTCAGGTCTACTTTCATCACATCGCTGGGATCCCGGCGTGTAACACCCGATTCATAACCAATGCCTGAAACGTCGGTAAATTTAAATTCACCACCTCTAAAACGGGTATTGGCTTCCTGAGCAAGGATCGAATTGGTGGAAAGGAGAAAAAGGAGTAGCAGACTTTTATAATATGGTTTTTTCATTTTATAACTGGCTTAAATTATATCCCTGCGCATTGGATTGCCCTGCCCAGATAAAAAGGTCGACTGATTCCTGTGCGGCAAGCCATGAGGGAAATATAAAAAAAAGGAATGCTATTTTAAGGATATTCATAGGCTATGTTTAAGGCAATTAAATCTGTGATTTTTATGTAGTAGTATATTTTTCTATTCGGCAATAATTTGAATCGTAAGAATAAATCAAGCAGCCAAGATATACACTTGACTGCTTGAATTGCTTTTTTTACTCGAGTACTTATTTTAAATTTCAGGACTTATGATCCTTCCACAATCCTGATCACCCAATCGTGTGTCGTTCCATCGGCTGAAACAAGCTTGTACACAAACTCTCTATCAGACAAGTCGGTTATAATACCAGCCACCGGAGAAAGACCAACAGGTTCTACCCGCATGCTTTGATGGTTGATGATGATACCGGCCCTGCTAAGATCTGCAGCGGCGGGTACGGAAACCGTGGCAGTGAAATTTTCATCTTCAATTACTGCATTTCCTGTTGATATAATGAGTCTTCTGCGAGCCGGCGTCAGCTCACCATTCTCATAAAATTCCTGAATCTCATGCTCATCCGCTTGTAAGGTAAATATATTTACATTCGTGATAAAGGCAGTGTCTCCCCATTGCCCTTCATCAAAGTCAATCCTGGGTTCGCAAGCAGATAGTACTCCCGCAATCACCAGGATATATAGTATTAAAATATTCTTTTTCATAGTATAAATTTTTTGAAAGTCAATTATTATTTAGAACCATCCGGGATTTTGGGTCAATTCATATCCGGCATCACCATACACTTCAATTTCATTTCTTGGAATAGGGGCTAGATAGACCCGGCCCGGTTCAACAAAGAAGCCCTCTCCTGAAGATCCAAAATCGGGATTCCGGAAAAATGGATTAATGGACCCATCACTGAAGATATCAAAATCTTCGCCCATCGTCAAGGCCCAAACGCCCGTATTACTCGGATTCACACCGTCTGCTTCTAGCCTGGATGGATCATTATAATAATCAAGGAACTCCTGGTAATGGGCACCTTTAGGCTTCCAATCATTGATTACCTGATGAAAAACGGCCCATCTTTTCAAATCGTTTTGTCGATGTCCTTCAAAAGCAAGTTCTACTAACCGTTCCCTCCGAATTTCATTCAGGATATTTGATTCGGAAGGTTCAAAGCCATTTTTTGCCGAATAAGTTATGGGCCAGGAATTTACCTCAGCCAGCGACATGGGCGCCATACCTACCCTTTCACGAAGAAGGTTCACAGTTTTGTCCAAATCGCCTTGATTGATCGTACCCAATATGGCTTTTGCTTCTGCTAGCGCCAATAATCCTTCTGCATAGCGTATCAATACCTCATCGGTTGAGCCATTTC
>JBBDSB010000016.1:0-9623 GCA_040905205.1 Cyclobacteriaceae bacterium | reverse complement strand
AGCGCCAATAATCCTTCTGCATAGCGTATCAATACCTCATCGGTTGAGCCATTTCTCCATTCATTATTATCTAAAATAGCTCCCTTCCACCTGCGAAGTCCCGTAGATGTATAATTTACTGAGAAAACATTATTAAGTTGAGGATACCTTAAAGGCAGCGGAGTCGGTGTTGTCCCATAACCTTCTATTTGTTGGTGAGGGCCTCTATCAGGTGTCCATATAGACTGTCTGAATCGCGGATCCAGGTTCTCACCCAGATTATTCAAACTTGCATAATCTATGGGTAAAGAAGATAGTTCTTGCGGAATCCCCTCTTTATCCAGGTAACTGCCAACCAATTTCCAGGTTAGCGCCTGCGCATTATCTACTACCAAATCGTAGAAATTATGACCCACGATTTCATTCACATCGTATATGCGGTATAGAAATACGCCCGCAGAAGAGGAAGCATCCTGTTGGGAAAACAGTTGATTATAGGCTTCATTAAATGGGCCTCCGTTGGTAAATAAATTTGTGCCCTGATGGTCAATCAATTGCTGTATGGTAGGTTCGACCATTTGTAAAAATTCACTTCCATCCCGGCCTTCGACCGCAAATGGCGTGTTCTTCGATCCGTGGTAACGCTCCCAGGTGCCTTCAAATAAAGCCGCACGTGCTTTCATCACGAGGGCAGCCTCTTTTGTTACCCGCCCCGGTGTTGCGAAAGTGGAATTTTTCCAACCCATGTTTGCAATAGCGGAGTCCAGGTCCTGAATGATAAATTTTGCCACATCATACCTGGAATCTCTTGCTTTATACAATTTTTCGCTATCCGTATCCAGTACTTCTGTGTAAATGGGGACATCTCCATACCGCTCCAACATGCCCAAATATACCCAGGCCCTAAAGAAAAATGCTTCCCCTGCATATTGATTGGCTTCGGTACTTGCATCAACACGTCTGGCGTTATTTATTAGATAATTAATTTGCCTTATCCAGTTAAAATTACCGTTCCAGCTACCATCTGCTGCAGGTGCCTGTCCGGAAGCTCCCCTTTGAAACAAAAAGCCAGATGGACCGGCCCCAACCTGTATATCAGTATTGGCATCTAAGAAATTATTTTGAGGACCATTCCCCTGGCTTTGAAAATGATATCTCGGTAAAAGTCTGTATAAGCCATTTGCCATTACCTTTAAATCATTAGCAGAAGTAAAATAAGTCGCATCAGTCATAGCGTCTAAGGGATATCTTTCCAGAAAATCCTCTACGCAGCTATAAAATGACATTGTAAATACGATTAGCAATGTCCTTATATATTTCAGATTAAATTTCATAGTTAATTTTTTTAAATTAAATACCTACGTTTACACCAAAAGAGATTTGACGCTGTGGAGGATAACCACTTCCACCATATCTGGACAGTATTTCAGGTTCGTATCTGAAATTTGACTTATAATAGATCATTCCTAAGTTTTCAGCACTCGTGTAGATGTACACTTTTCTCAACTTCGCCCTGTCCAACAGCGGTTTAGGTAGATTGTATCCGAGGCGTAAATTCTGAACCCTGAGATGCGCCAGGTTTTCCACGTATTGGTCGTTCGCACCATAGGTTTTAAAGGAGTGCCTGGGGAAATAATTATCCGGTGTTTCGGGAGACCATGTACCTAATGCTCTATGACTTGTAAACCATTTTGAATTCCAGATATTTCCTCCGGCTGGAATGACATGAAAATTGTTGGTATAAGTAATCCATTTTGGTACACCCGTAAAGGTTACCGAAAGGTCAATGCCATTCCAGTTGGCCTGCAAATTCATTCCATAGCGGTAGCGCCCATAATTGTAGCCGGCCATGACCTGGTCACCTCTGGCATACCACCTGCCTCCTTCTCCTGCATTGATCTGTCCATCGCCATTCAGGTCTTTCATCATTAAATCTCCCGGGTAATACCAACCGCCTCCCTGAGGGACGTTTGCTTCCACATCGGCTACATTTTGTGCCACACCATTGGACTCGTACATCCAGATCTGACCAAATATTTCTCCCGGAGTCCAGGTACCATTTCTTTGACCATTGATATTTTCGTCGTATTCTACTACATAACCTATGTAATCGGCTATATTAAATCTTGCAGAATAATTAAATGGCCTGCCGGCTATTCTGCCTGTATTTCTCCACTTCATCGAAAACTCCCAACCTCTTGTCTCACTAACTGCATTATTGATACTTGGCAAACCGGTTCCAATGGTTTGGGGTAGAATTTTAGCAGGGCCGGGTTGATTATAAATGGTACGCTGGTACCAATCATAAGTCATCTCAAGTCGGTTTTCTATGGCCACTACATCGAGACCAAAGCCCAGGGTTTGGGGCGAAGACCAGGTTAAATCAGAGCTTACCAATGGTGGCATAAATACCATGTTTGGTTTCACTCCTCCAAGCAATACATCCCCATTTCCAATGCCGGTTCCCATGGTTGGAAGATAGAGGTAATTTCCAGATCCAGGGTCGCCGGAAGAGGTATAAGCCGCTCTTATTTTGAAGGCATTTACTTTATTGACAGACCAAAAGTTTTCTTCCGCAATATTCCAGGCTCCGGAAACGGAGGGGAAAAAGGACCACCTGATGGCTGCCGGGAATTTTGAATGCGCATCGTAACGGCCGTTAAATTCAATAAAGTACTTTTCGGCATAATTGTATGCCATCCTGCCAAAAACCCCCTGTGTCGCCCAGTGGCTTAAAGCATCTGAAACACTGGGGTTAGGATTGAAGGTGGTACTAATACTGGGTACCGAATTGGTATACAGATCCCTACCGGTACCGGCTAAACGGGCAAAATTGTTGTATTCTTCCTGGTAACCCACCAAGGCATTTATGGAGTGTCTTCCAATCTGTGTATTATAATCGGCTACGATATCTGCCGTATGGTAATTGGTGAAATTCATTTGCCGGATTACACTACTCTGTTGTGCAGACCTTGCGGAGTTACGGATGCTTCCATCTGCCTCTTCCACGAAAATTACAAATGTGTTGCGCTCAAGGTGGGAAGTAAGATTTCTCCAGGTATAATTTCCCCGAATATCAAGACCTTTAAATGGCTTCAAGGTAAAACCCCCTGTCAACGTGGTCTCGTTACGTTGATTATTTTGGGTTCCACCTTCTCCACGTATTGATGGTCCACTACTTAAAAAAGAAGGGCTCCCATTTGGGTTTAAATCATTCCAATTAGGAAGTGATGCTGATGCGTTCCTCCAGATATCACCATAATTAGGTCCACCGCCTCTGTAATTTGGTGCTTTTTCATCTGTCCGTACATAGTTCATGCTCATTCTGAGACTAAGCCAATCCGTGGCATCTGAATTTACTTTCAAAAGCGCATTGTACCTGTTCAATCGGTCATCGGAACCTTTAATGATTCCCATTGACTCGTTATATCCAAGGCCCACGTAATACCCTGTATTGTTGCTTCCTCCTGAAACGCTGGCATTGTGTTGTTGACTTGGAACAGCACTTTTGTACATGATATCAAACCAGTCGCTGTTGCCATTCATATCCCAGTGTGCGCCATAGGTGCCATTTTCAGTTATTATGTTATTGGGGATTATTCCGGCACCATGGTCCCTCATTCTTTGGATAGCTTCTTCTGTATAAATAGGTGCTTGTAATGAATTTCGGTATTGCTCATTTATTTTCTCTGCATATTCCCAGGAATTGGCCCACTGCGGCATTCCTATAGGTGATCCTATGCTGTAATTACCGCTGTAATTGACTTGTATTTTTTCTCCTTTTGAACCTGATTTAGTGGTAATTAGAATAACTCCTGAGGGAGCTCTAGAACCATAAATGGCAGATGCGGCAGCATCTTTCAACACCGTAACCGATTCCACATCGTTTGGATTGACATCGCTCATGGTACGCTCTATTCCATCTATTAAAACAAGAGGTCCCCCTTTCTGGCCAAATCCGGTATACCCACGAATATTTAAATTTGACTCTTGTGCAGGCCCACCATTAACCGGAGTGACATACAAACCTGCAACAGCACCCTGAAGTGCTTCGGATAACCGATTGATGGGTCTGTTTTCTATCAATTCACTGCCTATTTGTTCTACCGCTGCAGTAAGGTGCGATTTCTTTTGGGTACCAAAACCAACCACTACAACTTCATCTAATTGGGCGGTATCTTCGATGAGCGTGATATCAAAATCAGTCTGATTTCCTACTTCGATTTCCTGGGTAACAAAGCCCAAAAAAGATACCACTAAAACGGCTTCTTCGGGCACCTCCAGCGAAAAGTTTCCATCAATATCCGTTGATGTCCCTGTGGAGGTTTCCTTTACGAGTATGGCTGCCCCTGGAATGGGGTTTCCTTCCTCATCCACTACTTTGCCTCCTATAATAATATCCTCAGAGACCTTCATTTTAGATAGCATGTTAACAGCAACGTTTTTGCCATTGTAGTGGATCCCTGTTGCCAGGACTATCTGGAGCATCAACAACTGAATCCCCAATCCATAAATGAAATACCTGGCCATTAGATGGATTGACTTTTGTAAATTTGCTAGCATAATTTTGTATGTTAGGTTTATAATTATTGAATGAAGATTACTATGATGCGTGCATTTTTCTTTCCCGTACGCCTGGTACCGGAAATTTTTACCCTGCAACCCGCAGCATTTGGTTTTTCATGAAGTGTTTTGGTATGTTGTCGCCATCATTTGGTGTTTAAGTGTTAGCACATTCTTTCTTATTTCAAACCTTAACCTCCGAAACAGGAAAATCCAATGCAATCACGATCCTGACAGCCTTTTTCCCTTTTGGTTAAAAGGAAATCTGGAAATGTCGCATTTTCCTTCGAATGGTTTCCCATGTAGGGATTGCCCCTTTAGAGAGACCGGATACCTACAAAACTACGCTAGAAGTTGATTACCAGTAATCTATTTTAGTGCATTTGCCCCAATTATAATAATATTAGGCCAAACGACCTAATATTAATTAAAATTTTGAATGAAAAATTTTAAAGTCTATACTATAGCCGATAAAATTTAATAAGAAAGGACCTTTTTTTCTTGTACATGATCGTTGAAAACGGTGCTCATCCCGGGTTCCTGGGGAGTTTTATACTTTCCTCCCACTACTTGTGCGGGAAATTTAAAATGGCTTTTTAAATGAGGAATATGTTCCAAAAGAAGGGCAGGATGGCCCAGGGAAATATGATTAAAAAGGACCAGGTGCTGGTGAATCTGGCCCATATCTCCCACATGGGGTACAACCGGAATGTTGTATTTTTTGGACAAAAGGCTGATTAGGATAAATTCGGACACGCCGCCAACCCTGACCGCGTCCACCTGATTAAAGGCCATGCAGCCTGATTGTATAAAATTTTTAAACATTATTTTGTTGGGCACATGTTCTCCGAGAGCGATTGGAATAGGAATCTTCCTGGACAGGGTTATATGTGCCTGCACATCATCCGGATGGGTGGGTTCCTCTATCCAATAGGGATCAATGGCCATGAGTTTCCTGCATGTGGCAATGGCTTTCGGAAGGTTCCATTGCTGGTTGGCATCCAGCATAATGGTCGCTTTTGTACCGGCTGTCTTCCGGACCAGCTCTGCGCGACGAATGTCCCTCTCCGCTTCAGCCGAACCGACTTTTAATTTGATAGCTGTAAAACCCTGATCAATGGATTTTTTAATATTGTTTACCAACTGCTCCTCTGAATAATTGAACCAGCCTATGGAAGTGTCATAGCCCGGATATCCATCTTTTAGGATCCCCATCCTTTTAGCCTTACCGGAATCTTGGCCGGTCATCAGGGAAATGGCCTCCTGTTTGTTTAAAACATCTTCGTAATATGAAAAATCAAGGGTATTGGTCAGTTCTTCCGGAGAAAGTTCCAGCAACAATTGCCAGAGTGGCAGGCTTCTGGATTTGGCCCAAAGGTCATAACAGGCATTGACTACCGAGGCCAGGGCCAGGTGGGTTACTCCCTTATGCGGACCCAGCCACCTGAGGTTGGGGTCGTCGGCCATTTTTTTGTAGGTGGTTCCAAAATCGGCCATCAGTTCATTGATTTCCCTGCCTTCTACGTAACGCACCAAATAATCGATGGCCCCACAAACGAGCCTGTTCCCGGCACCCAGGGTAAAAGCCAGCCCGATTCCTTCCAGGGAGCTGTCCGTTTGTAATTTGCATACGGCATAGGCATAAATGGGAGTAGAATGCACAGCATCGGAACCTGCACCATTTTCCAAAGGAAACTGTACATCCTGAGACCGTCCGGTTTTAATTAGTATTGACTTATTCATTTTTTTAGCTTTTCAAGTTTGCTGGTATTGTGTAAACTGAATAATCAGCCCTTTGCAAAGTGTAATTTCTTTCTGCGCCGCCATTATTTGAAGGCCAATCCACCCTGTTCATTTGATTCGTATAACCTTTCCACCAAACGCATGGTTTGGAAGGCATCTTCGACAGCATTGGGAAAACCTGCGGAAGGGTTTTTCAGGCGGTTTTGCAGGGATGCCATGGGGCCGATAAAAGCGTGGGGAAACCAGTCTCCGGTCAGAGCAATCTCCTGCCAACCTTTTTCACTTTCCATTTTGCGGTAATACTCCAATTTGGATGGCCTGCCTTTGGGATAATCAAAAGATACGCCGATCTGTATCTTGATGGCACCCTGGGTTCCTTCAATTTTAAGGTACGATTCCTGCTGCTCCGATCCGTAGTAGTGCCCATGATTCGTCAGGAGCCGGGCTTGTCTTAGTTCGCTGTAATCCAGAACGATTGTGCTTCTGGTAGCCGCCAATGAATTTGCCATTGGATGTCTGATGGAACTTGCAAACACCCTCGATGGATCTCCCCAAAAGGCCCTGACCGTATCCACATAATGGATACTGTGATACAAAATTTCCAACCGAGGTTTGTTTTTCAGGAATCCCCATAATTCCCAAGGGGTATAAACACATACTTTAAACTCCAAATCAAATACATCCCCGATCAGCCCCTGATGGATCAAATCCCTCGCAGCTAAAATAAATGGGGCATGCCGCAGTTGAAAATTGACAGCTGCCACCAGTGATTTTTTTCGGCAAAGTTCCAGGATAGCTTCAGCTTCCTTTAGGTCCTCCCCCATGGGTTTCTGCATCAATACCCCTGATCCATCCGGTAAACGCTTTAGTATGTCTAAAATTTGGTCGGCAGGCACCGCCAGGTCAAATACGGCTCCTGTCTCCCGGGCCTTCCTGATCAATACATCCAGAGAATCAAATGCAGCCTGTTCCAAACCATAAGTTTCCGTCAATAATCTTGCTTTTTCCGGAGAGACATCATAGATTCCGACTACCTGGAATTCTGCAATGGCATAGGCAGGCAAATGGGCATCACTCACAATGCCACCAGCACCGATGATAACAATTGGCAGGCTGTTTTCAGGCATTTCCGGGCTTTGGTTTACATTCATTTTTTCAGTATAGGTTTAATTCGGAAACAAGTGCCATGGTTTCTATCTGATTTTGATGGTTCAACCCAAAAGATGAAATGATCTACTGGGTTTAGGGTTTTTTTGAAGGCAATTTTTTTCAGTCTATTCATTTCAACAAATCTTTCTTTTAAAACCATCAATCAATTCTTTTTCTAATGGTGCCAATTATTTATCTGTTTAATAAAACATCCAGTACAAGGCAAGCATTACCAATATCAGGAGTCCGCTCAGCCAGTTGACAAGGGAAGAAGGACTGTGGACCTTCAAGTAAAAACCGGGGAAAATCACCTGTTCCTTCTTGTCGAAAATGGAAATAACGGCGTAAAGTAAAACAGAGAAGATGAAATTCAGGTAGGTTTGCTTAAGCCAGTTAATGCCCAGTCCGTCTCTGCTGGATATGTAATTTGGAACGCCACCGATGGGCAGGTACTTTTCTACCAAAAAAACCGAGGCAGCGAATAAACTCCCTCCCAACAGTGTAAAGAAAGCGGCACTGGCAGTTCCCCTGGAAGAAATTATCCCTAGTAAGAAAACGGCTACGATGGAAGGAGCAAAAATGGAAAACATTTGGTTGATCAGTTCAAATATTGTCCCCAGATTTCCAAGGAAAGGAGACCAAATCACGGCCAAAAGCAAGACCAAAACCCCTGTAATCCTCCCTATGTAAATCTTTTGCTCATCAGGTAAGCTGGGCTTAAGTTTATTGAAGACGTCATATACGATCAGCGTGGAGCAGCTGTTTATGGCAGCGGCCACACTGCTCATCACTGCGGCCAAAAGGGCTGCTATCATAAGCCCTTTCAGTCCGACAGGCATCAAATGGGTGATCATCACAGGCAATACACTTTTGGTGTCAACTCCTATTTCTTGCTGAAATAAGGCGAAGGCCAAAATACCGGGTATTACCATGATGAATACAGGCAGGATTTTTAGGAATCCGGCAAATAGGGCTCCCAGCTTGGCCTGTTTTTCCGAGCGGGCACCCAATACACGCTGCACAATGGTCTGGTCTGTACACCAATACCAGATTCCCAAAATAAGGTGGCCGAACAGCATGTCAGTGAAAGTAAAGCCCTTTTGGGCCGCATCAAAACTAACAATCCTGAAGCGATCAGGATCTACCGCTACCTTAAGCTCCTCGTAGGAAGTAATGCCTATCTCGGGTAAGCGGTAGATAGCCAGGATGGTAATGGTCAATGATCCGGCAATCAATATGACCGTCTGAACCGCTTCCGTGATCACTACGGAAGTCAATCCCCCAATAATTGTATATATCCCGGTGGCCAGGGCGATAATGACAATGGAAACAGGAATACTGACACCGAAAACATGCTCAAATACCACGGCTCCGGCATACAGACTCACCCCGATGTGCATAAAAAGTGCAGCCAGGATACTGAATATGGCCAACACCACCCTGGATCGGGAGTCATAGCGCTTTTCCAGAAACTGGGGCAGGGTGGTGATTTTGGTGCGGAGGTAAAAGGGAATGAAGACAAATGCCAGAATCAGGAGCTCAATTCCGGAAAACCACTCAAAATTCCCCCAGACGATTCCATCTGTAAAGCCGGACTCGGCAAGGCCCACCAGGTGTATGGTAGAAATATTGGAGGCAAAGAGAGAGGCTCCTATGACTGCCCATGTTAATGACTTTCCCGCCAGAAAATAGCCTTCACTGGTGCGGTTCTTATTCCGTACAGACAAAAGTCCAATAAGAACAATGCCTATTAGATAGCCTATGATTACCAATACATCCAAAAAATTATTTGAATCCATATCCAGTAGTTTGTTTCACGTAGCAACCTGTTCTTAGAAGTGAAAGCACCTGGAAAGCTACTTCCAGAATTTTTCGATTTGGTAAAAAAGATAATCCAATACAAAGTCCATTCGGATGCATTCCCTTATTTTTTATAAAACTAATCCGGCCAAAAATATAAAAACTAGGGCAAAAGACCTAATTATTCTTTAAATTCGATCTTAAAAGCGTCAACCATAAGCTTTTGGTTAAAATTCGATTGCCTCCCGCACACTTGTGCGCCGTGGCGTATAAGTAAACTCATTCTATTAATATATTGATAATCAACTAAAAAATAATAAACTAAAACTGTACCGCAAAAAATAGTAATAAAACCAACAGGATTTTTCCACCTCTGAGAAGGTATTAAA
>JBBDSB010000015.1:0-2220 GCA_040905205.1 Cyclobacteriaceae bacterium | reverse complement strand
TTGTATTAGATTAAAATTGGCCAGGAATCTTCTGTTTATTTTTTTGAAGAAAGATAACAAATCCTCTTCTATGCTTGTCAGGGTGCAGCAGCAGGAATGAATGGCTTCATCCAAACAATCTGAACATCCGGTCAAATGCTTTATGGAATTAGTTGGTTTCCCAAATAATTCACACCATTTAAATCATATCCACCGAAGCTTACCTTCAAAATACCACGGTCGGAATATTTTATTATTTCTGTTATAATTGGAATTATTATTTCAATTTGACTATCCCAATTTCAGGATTTTGCTCTGCAATGGAACGGTCAATATATTCTACCTTTTTGATGTAATAGAAAACATCATTTTTCAAATCTAAAGGTCTTAAAAACACAGTATCTCCATCATCATCGGTCAAACCCTCACTGAGATTATATCCCGTTTTATTTTTCTTGGCATACAAAAACATAAATCGCTTCCAGTCCTGGTCATATTCCAATAAAAAATAAGAAGAACTATTCACTATGTTGTACAACAAAAGGGTTTGGTACTTCCTCTCATCGAGGGATTGGGCCCGCTCAAAATGGAACTTAACTGCTGGTTTTAAGGTATTACCCAATACTTGATATAACGTGTCCCGGATCATATTCTCAGGAGTAAGAACCGGCATAAACATAAATAACCCCTCTTCTATATTAGAAAGCCAATATCTAAAGGGAAATCCTCCGATAATTTTTTGGTCTAATATAATCGTCCTCAATGGAATGGTATCTGAAATTACAAAATTATCATTCAGCTTGTAGATATTGGTCTGATTAGCAAATTGATCGCCGATTTTTATTCCTATTTTCTCCGAAACTAGCCATACTTCTCCATCCAAAAATTTTACATAGCCAATTGGATAGCCTAACTTTCTTTCCTCTATAAGCTCATAATCCGGTCCATAAATTAATAACTTGTTGTATGCTGAAACAAAAATACGTCCTGAGTCCTCATCTATATCCATAGAATTAACCCTTTGATATTCACCTGGACCCTCTCCTTGCTTCCCCAAAAGTTGGATAAAATTCCCTTCAATATCAAAAATTGAAATCCTAGTATCGGAGACGAATAACCTGTCCCTATGCAATTTTACATCTTTAATAGACCCAAGAAAAATTCCACCCATTGTCTCCAATCGAATTTTTTTGTCAATGATGGCCATTTCAGACAAGAGAACAGGATCATCTGTTTTATTTGGGACCGATAAGGTCATTAATTCAGATTTTGGGTTTTTCTTACAACTCAAAATCAGAACTGTTAAAGTAAAATAAAAAATTGGGATTCGAATATTTTTTTTATTTAACATAGTATCATATTTAATTTAAGAAACGGAGGATCTACTGATCCTCCGTTAATTTACATTTACTGTCCATAACAAGCGCCGCCCGTGCCTTGCCCAAATTCAGCTTCGCATATCCCAGAAGGATCATCTGTACAATCCCAAACGGATATAGGAGGATGTCCTCCACAATAGCATATCCATTGACAAGATCCTTCGGAACCCCCATAAATCGTTGTCATTTGATTCCGCTGCAGGACATCCTCTGTTACCAACTTTAATTTTTCTAATTTTAACTTCTTCATTTTTCTTTTTAGTTAAAGAAATTTATCGATTTTCCGGACCAGGTATGGACACCCGGAAATTGTGCCCATTCATCGCGATAGAATATTATTATTTACCTAATTGTAGACATTTATTTCCTTGATGTCCGCAATACTGTATTCTTTTGGTAATTGATATCCATTTATAAAAATTGTAGGTGTATGGGTAATTTCTTCTTTTTCACACCAAGCCTTCATGGCCAGTAGTTTTTCCTGCTGTTGGTCGAGTTCGCCATTCATGGGGTAGTGATCGGCAAAAACGGCATAGTTCTTATCTTTTGCGGTATACCAATGATCTAAAGCTTCCTGCGTTTGCTTACCGTCCCCTTTACTGTTTATTGCCAGAAAATGACTGATGGTTTTTGCATGGAGATCGTCCATCCTGCCGTTGGGGAAAAATATGATCTGTAAATCAATCATTCCCTCCTCCACCAGACGCTCTAACTCCGGATGTGCCTTGGCACAGGGGCCACAGTAGGGATTACACACCTTGATGACCTGATACCTGGGGGATTCATTTTTTAATTGTATGCCCAGGCCCTTGGTTGAGTGGCTTATCTTTTTTGAGCGCGAAAGCAGGCTGTCAAAAATTAC
>JBBDSB010000014.1:0-2226 GCA_040905205.1 Cyclobacteriaceae bacterium | reverse complement strand
ACCGATGCAGGTTATATAAACATTTCGAACCCTGCATTGACGGCACTTGACCTTATCTTTTATTCAGACCGAATTGGGGGCATAAGTCGTGCAGCTACGGTTTTGGCTGAGTTGAGTCTGGAACTGGAATCAAATATGTTGACACAAACAGCAAAAACATTTTCTCAAACAACCACACTCCAGCGTTTGGGCTATCTATTGGATCATGTGTTGCAGGAATCTTCATTGGCAGATGACTTATACAGCGTTTTAAAAGACCGCAATTATTATCCGACTGCTTTAAACCCCAAAGCAGACAGTGAAAATCAAAAAACACCAAACCGTTGGAAAATCATACCGAACATGAAGGTAGAGGTTGAAATATTAAATGCTTAATACGTTTATGTATTGAAAGTATTTGCTAATTGAAAATGTTAAAAGCATATTCAAATTGTATATTTCATCAATTTTAAAATGCCAGAAAGAGCAACCATTACGCCATCAGTAATTAAATGGGCAAGGGAACGTGCCAAATTAGACCTTGCCACTGCTGCCGATAAAATCGGGACGAAAAAGGAACGCCTTGAATTATGGGAGAAAGGAGAAGCTCTTCCTACCCTAAATCAGGCAATGATAATGAGTAAATTATATAGAAGATCTTTGTCTGTTTTTTACCTGCCTGAACCCCCTACTGACTTTCAGACTCTTCGGGATTTCAGACGTATGAAAGAAAAGAAGGATTACTCAACGGGTTTGATGTTTATTATGCGGGAAGTTCAGGAGCGACAACAGTGGATGAAGGATTTTTTAATGGAAGAAGAGGAAGAACCACTTCCTTTTATTGGCAAATTTAGCCATCAGGACAATGTTAAAAAAGTTGCTTCAGATATCATTTCAACACTTGAAATTGAAAATGATATAAATCAGAAAGACCGTTTAAAATACTGGATTCAAAAAGCAGAGGAGAAACGAATATTTATTAGCCTTGGCAGTAATATTCACTCATACATGGTGTTTGATGTTAATGAGTTCAGGGGATTTGCTATAAGCGACTCTTTAGCTCCATTTATATTCATTAACACAAAGGATGCCAAGCAAGCTCAGCTTTTTACTTTAGTCCATGAATTGGCCCATTTATGGATTGGAGAAAGCGGTGTGTCAAAAGAAATAGTCACAGAATTTCGAGAATTAAATCCTGATGAAATTGAACCTGAAGAATTGTTTTGCAATTCTGTTGCAGCCGAGGTTCTGATGCCAGAAGACCCGATAAAAACTTATATAAGTACTTGGCATGATCTATCTTTAGATCGAATTGATCAACTTGCAAAAAAGTTACAATTAAGCAGCAAAGCAATTTTGGTCAGGTTATCGAAACTTGGTAAAATTTCCACTCAATCTTACAATCATTTTTGGAATGAAATTGAAGTGCGGAATAAGCAGTGGGAAATTGATAATGAAAAAAAAACAAAAGATGATGATGAGGGATTTCCTCCTCCCTATTTACTAAAACTGAGAAAGTGTGGGTATGCATTTACAAATATAGTAGTTGGCAGTTATAAAAGCGGGCGTCTTTCGGGAGTTGAAGCCAGTACATTACTTGATATGAAGCTGAACAAATTGCCAAAGATTGAAAAATATCTTTACGTATGAATTCAGTTTCCTACATACTTGATACCAATGTTTTTATTGAACCGTGGACTAAATATTACTCTCCTAAATTTTGTACGGGTTATTTTGAATGTCTGAATAAATTGGGAAACAATGGTGTGATTGCCATTCCGGAAATGGTGCAAAAAGAAGTTGCAAAGGTTGATGATGATCTTGCTCATTGGTTACTCAATAAATCTGATATTCCTGTACTTAACATTACAGAAAGTGTACAACAAGCTCTTCGAAGTATTTACAGCCATGATCCAAAGCATACCCGGCTTACGGATACCACAAAAGGACGGTCAATGGCAGATCCGTGGGTTATTGCACATGCTATTGTCGAAAAAGCCACGGTTGTATCGAAAGAAGAAAAAGTTGTAACAAAGGTTTCAAAAAAAGTCAAGATTCCAAACGTATGTGATAATATGGGTATTCGGTGTATTCAGGATTTTGAATTTATTGAAGAAGTGGGGATCAAATTTGAAGCCAAACTCGGAGTATAACAAGTAAATAATAACCTTATGCCAAAATCACTCGAATTATGGGCTTTAATCATATCCATCCTCGCAATAGGTATATCCATTATTACATGGTTAA
>JBBDSB010000013.1:0-2229 GCA_040905205.1 Cyclobacteriaceae bacterium | reverse complement strand
AAGTTGAAGACAATAAGCTTTTAAACCAGGGATATAAATATTATTTTTCCATCTTAATTAACCTTTTGCTTTTGGGGGCAATGGTTTTATTAGGGCTTTTGATCTTAAAGAAAAAATAATCAATGCGCAATTCATTCGGTAGGGTTTTTAGTATCAGCACTTTTGGTGAATCTCATGGAAAAGGGCTGGGTGTAGTGATTGACGGTTGTCCGGCCGGAATTAAAATTGACGAAAATTTTATTCACGCCGAACTTCAGCGAAGAAAACCCGGGCAATCCAGAATTACGACTCAAAGAAAAGAGGAAGATGAATTTCAGATTTTATCAGGGGTTTTTGAAGGGGAAAGTACCGGAACCCCAATCTCAATAATCATCCTCAATACCGACCAAAAAAGCAAAGATTATTCGCATATAGCGGATAAATTCCGGCCTTCCCATGCCGATTTTACCTACCAGGAAAAATTTGGTGTCCGGGATTATAGGGGGGGTGGTCGAAGCAGTGCCAGAGAGACTGCTGCAAGGGTGGCCGCGGGAGCAGTTGCGAAATTATTGCTAAGGCAATTTGGAGCGGATATTCATGCCTATGTAAGCCAGGTGGGCCACATTAAGCTGGAGAAAGTATACCAGGAATTGGATTTCTCCAAAACCGAAACCAATATTGTCCGTTGCCCTGACCCGGAAATGGCAGAAGAAATGATTGCCTTGATCGATGAAATCAGGAAAAAAAGAGATACGATTGGAGGGGTGGTGAGCTGCGTGGCAAAGGGAGTACCGGTGGGATTGGGAGAACCGGTATTTGACAGACTTCACGCTGCTTTAGGGCATGCGATGTTAAGTATCAATGCAGTAAAGGGTTTTGAATACGGCAGTGGGTTTGAGGGGGTCACCATGATGGGTTCCGAGCATAATGATGCTTTTTATAAAGAAGCAGATAGAGTGAGGACAAGAACGAATCACTCCGGAGGAATTCAGGGAGGAATTTCCAATGGAGAAGACATCTATTTCAGGGTAGCCTTTAAGCCTGTTGCCACGATCATGCAGGACCAGGAAAGTATCAATGTGGCCGGAGACACGACCACCGTTGTCGGTAAGGGGAGGCATGATCCCTGTGTGGTGCCCCGGGCGGTCCCTATTGTTGAGGCCATGTGTGCCCTGGTATTGGCAGACTTCCTTTTATTGAACCGGTTAAGCAAAATATAATCATCACATACCCTAACCACTGACATATGAAAAAAAGGATACCTCTGCATACCCAAATCATAATTGGTTTGATTTTGGGTCTCGTGGTGGGTCTTGGGATTGTCAAACTCGGCATTGCCCCTGATTTCACCATCAATTACATCAAACCTGTCGGCACCATTTTCATCAATGGCCTGAAAATGATAGCTGTTCCGCTGGTGCTTGCTTCTCTTATCGTCGGTGTTTCCAATTTGGGCGACGTTACCAAACTTAGTCGTATTGGGGGGAAAACCATCGTCTTCTATATTTTTACTACCCTTCTTTCCGTTTCCGTCGGCCTACTTTTGGTGAATGTGTTTAACCCTGGTAAGAGTTTGCCCTCAGAAACAAGGGATAATTTAATGTCCCTTTATGATGAGACGGCCGGGTCCAAAACCCTGCAGGCCGAGGAACTGAAGGAACAGGGGCCGTTACAGCCCCTGGTGGACATGGTGCCGGAAAATTTTTTTCAGGCCACAACTGATAATGCCCTCATGCTTCAAGTGGTCTTTTTTGCCATTATTGTGGGAATAGCCCTTATTCAAATTCCACAAAACAAGGCTCAGCCCGTCATTGCTTTTTTTGATGGCTTCAATGATGTGATCATAAAAATTGTAGGATTTATCATGATCCTTGCCCCCTACGGCGTATTTGCATTGATGGCCTCTCTGATTGTAGAAATCACCGGAGATAATCCTGATTCTGCAATAGAATTACTTTTGGCCTTATTGAAGTACAGCTTAGTAGTTTTAGGGGGTTTGTTTTTTATGATTTTGGTGGTTTATCCTGGTATCCTTAAACTTTTTACCAAGGTAAAATACGTTGATTTTTTTAAAGCCATTAGGCCTGCCCAGTTATTGGCTTTTACTACCAGTTCCAGTTCTGCCACCTTGCCGGTTACCATGAAACAGGTGGAAGAAGAAATCGGGGTGTCGGAAGAAGTCAGCAGTTTTGTTCTGCCCCTGGGTGCTACCATCAATATGGATGGAACCAGCCTTTATCAGGGGGTTGC
>JBBDSB010000012.1:0-13677 GCA_040905205.1 Cyclobacteriaceae bacterium | reverse complement strand
AAACCATAGAACAGGAAGTTTTCCTTGGAAACCTCCCTTATATGACGGAAAAAGGTTCCTTTGTAATCAACGGCGCTGAAAGGGTTATTGTGTCTCAACTTCACCGGTCTCCGGGGGTGTTTTTTGCGCAAAGCAAGCATACCAACGGTACCAAACTCTATTCTGCCAGAATTATTCCTTTTAAAGGTTCGTGGATTGAGTTTGCTACCGATATCAATAATGTCATGTATGCCTACATTGACCGGAAAAAGAAATTCCCGGTCACCACTTTGTTGCGGGCGATTGGCTATGGTTCCGATAAGCAAATTCTGGATTTGTTCGGCCTTTCAGAAGAAGTCGATTCCAATAAATCCACCCTGAAGAAAATCATCGGCAGAAAATTAGCTGCCAGGGTACTTCGTACCTGGGTGGAAGATTTTGTGGATGAAGATACTGGTGAGGTCGTTTCCATAGATAGGAATGAGGTTCTTTTAGAGAGGGACAGCATCCTTACCGACGAAGACATCGATCTGATCCTGGAATCCGGTACAAAAAGTGTCATTCTTCATAGGGAAGATGTAAACATTGCCGATTATTCGATCATTTATAATACCCTGCAAAAGGATAACTCCAACTCAGAGAAAGAGGCGGTAGAAGTAATTTACAGGCAGCTTAGGAATACTGAAGCTCCAGATGAGGCCACGGCAAGAGAAGTTATTCATGGACTTTTCTTTTCGGATAAACGTTATGACCTTGGTGAAGTAGGGCGTTACAGGATCAATAAGAAATTAGGCCTTGACATCGATTCGGGAAAAATTGTCCTGACTACGGAGGACATTATTTCAATAGTGAAATACCTCATCGGATTGATTAATTCAAAGGCCGTTGTAGATGATATTGATCATTTGAGCAACAGGAGGGTCAGAACAGTAGGAGAACAACTTTACAGCCAATTCGGTGTAGGTCTGGCGAGAATGGCCAGGACCATTCGGGAAAGGATGAATGTGAGGGACAATGAGGATTTTAAACCTGTAGATCTGATCAATGCAAGGACATTGTCTTCGGTCATCAATTCTTTTTTTGGTACCAACCAGCTTTCTCAATTTATGGATCAGACCAATCCCCTGGCCGAATTGACTCATAAGAGAAGACTTTCTGCGTTAGGCCCCGGAGGATTGTCGAGAGAACGGGCCGGATTTGAGGTAAGGGATGTGCACTATACCCATTATGGAAGGTTATGTACCATTGAAACCCCGGAAGGACCCAATATTGGGCTGATATCCTCCCTTTGCGTTCATGCCAAAGTAAACAGCATGGGCTTTTTGGAAACGCCATACCGGAAAGTAAATGCAGGAAAAGTAAGCATGAAGGTGGAAGACATCGTTTTCCTTACCGCAGAAGAAGAAGATGATAACAACATTGCCCAGGCCAATGCCCCATTGGATAATGCGGGTAATTTTGTCAATGACAAGGTAAAGGCAAGATTTGAAGGTGATTTTCCGGTATTGGAACCAAAAGAAATCACCTATATGGATGTTGCTCCCAACCAGATTGTTTCTGTTGCGGCATCATTGATTCCCTTTCTGGAGCATGATGATGCGAACAGGGCTTTGATGGGTTCAAACATGCAGCGGCAGGCGGTTCCATTGTTGAAAGCCGAAGCGCCAATTGTAGGTACAGGACTGGAAGGCAAAGCGGCGACAGATTCAAGGTCATTGATTTTGGCAGAAGCGGACGGAGTAGTTGATTATGTCGATGCCAAAAAAATAGTGGTCAAATATGACTTATCCGATGATGAGCTATTGGTGAATTTCAGTGATGAATATAAAACCTATTTACTGACCAAATTCAGGAGAACCAATCAAGACACCACCATTAACCTTAGCCCCATTGTATTGAAGGGACAAAAGGTGAAAAAGGGCCAGGTCTTGGTAGAAGGATATTCCACCAACAAGGGAGAATTGGCTCTGGGGAAAAACCTTTTGGTGGCTTACATGCCCTGGCAGGGATACAATTTTGAGGATGCCATTGTCATTTCAGAGCGGGTGGTCCGCGAAGATATATTTACCTCTATACATATTGAGGAGTTTCAGCTGGAAGTCCGGGATACAAAAAGAGGGGAAGAGGAACTGACCTCAGAAATCCCCAACGTCTCAGAGGATGCCGTCAAGAATCTTGATGAAAACGGAATAATAAGGGTTGGATCTGAAATCAAAGAGGGTGATATTATCATCGGAAAAATCACTCCGAAAGGGGAGACAGATCCTACTCCGGAAGAGAAACTGCTCAGGGCCATTTTCGGTGACAAGGCAGGTGATGTAAAAGATGCGTCTTTGAAGGCCTCTCCTTCACTGAATGGTGTGGTAATAGAAACCAAACTATTTTCCAGACCTAAAAAGGACAAAGACTTAAGGGTCAAGGCAAAAGCAGAAGTTGAGAATCTGAAAAAGCAATACAGCAGGGACTTGCTCGGCGTAAGGGCACAGATGATCAAAAAATTACTGCAGATTCTGGATGGGAAAATTTCGAAAGGGGTAAGGCATAAATTCGGAGATGAAATCATCAGCAAGGGAGTAAAGTTCAATGCCCAAAACGTTGAACAGAACCTTTTCCCTGAAAAGAATCCTTATAGAGATGAAAGTAATTACAATGTCGCAGAGGAAGTCAACTTGATTTCAGATATCATTCTGGATGACTGGACCGATGATGAGCATACCAATGGTCTGGTTCAGAAATTGGTAAAAAACTATACCAACACCAGAAATGAAATCTCCGGGATTTTCAAAAGGGATAAGTTTACCCTGGAAGTCGGTGACGAACTACCTGCAGGTATTGTACAATTGGCCAAAGTTTATGTTGCCAAAAAACGCAAGCTTAAAGTAGGAGATAAAATGGCCGGGAGACACGGAAACAAGGGGATTGTTGCAAAAATTGTCCGGGACGAGGACATGCCTTTCCTTGAAGATGGATCTCCTATGGATATTGTGCTCAACCCACTGGGCGTACCCTCCAGGATGAACATCGGCCAGATCTTTGAAACCGTTTTGGCGTGGGCAGGCAGAATTTTGGATAAAACCTATGCTACGCCCATCTTTGATGGTGCTTCTACGGAAGAAGTTGCTGCAGAATTGAAAAAAGCAGGCCTGCCTTCATTTGGAAGGACCTACTTATTTGACGGTTTATCAGGTAAGAAGTTTGATCAACCCGTCACGGTAGGCATATCCTATATGCTAAAATTAGGCCATTTGGTGGACGATAAAATGCATGCGAGGTCCATCGGACCCTATTCTCTTATTACGCAACAGCCATTGGGCGGAAAAGCCCAATTTGGTGGTCAGCGTTTTGGGGAAATGGAAGTTTGGGCCTTGGAAGCATTCGGCGCATCTCATGTGTTAAGAGAAATCCTTACGGTTAAGTCTGATGATGTGATCGGTAGGGCCAAAGCATATGAATCCATTGTCAAGGGAGAAAACCTTCCGAAAGCCAACATTCCTGAATCCTTTAATGTACTTGTACATGAGTTGAGGGGACTTGCTTTGGAGATTACGCTTGACTAATTTTAGAAACGAAAAGGCCATTTATGGTCAGCAAATACACAAATAACTATGGCGTTCAGAAAAAATAAAAAACTAAACAACGACTTTTCCAGAGTCACCATTAGTTTGGCCTCACCGGAATCCATTTTGGATAGTTCACATGGTGAAGTTACACAGCCGGAAACCATCAACTACAGGACCTATAAGCCTGAAATGGGCGGTTTGTTCTGTGAACGGATATTCGGCCCTGTGAAAGACTGGGAATGTCATTGTGGCAAGTACAAACGCATAAGGTACAAAGGGATTATCTGTGACAGGTGCGGAGTCGAGGTGACAGAGAAGAAGGTAAGAAGGGAAAGGATGGGTCATATTGAATTGGTTGTACCTGTCGCCCATATTTGGTACTTTAAATCGCTTCCAAACAAGATCGGCTATCTATTAGGATTGCCTACTAAAAAGTTGGATCAGATTGTATATTATGAAAGGTATGTAGTGATCCAGGCTGGATTGAAAGCTGATGATGGATTGCAATACCTTGATTTTCTTACGGAAGATGAGTACCTGGACATCATGGACAAGCTTCCCAAGGAAAATCAAATGGTGGATGATGATGATCCCAGCAAGTTCATCGCCAAAATGGGGGCGGAAGCCTTGGAGATGTTATTGGCAAGATTGGATTTGGATGATCTTTCCTACAGCCTTAGGCACCAGGCCGCAACCGATACTTCCCAGCAAAGGAAGGCAGAGGCGTTGAAAAGGCTGAAAGTTGTTGAGGCTTTCCGGGAGGCAAGATCCAGGATTGAAAACCGTCCGGAATGGATGGTGGTAAGAATGGTCCCGGTTATTCCTCCGGAATTGAGGCCTCTGGTTCCTTTAGATGGTGGAAGATTTGCCACCTCTGATTTGAATGATCTTTATCGAAGGGTAATTATCAGAAACAACCGTTTAAAGCGGTTGATTGACATCAAGGCACCAGAAGTCATCCTTAGAAATGAAAAAAGAATGCTCCAGGAAGCGGTAGACTCCCTTTTTGATAATTCCAGGAAGGTCAATGCGGTAAGATCTGACGGAAACCGTGCCCTTAAATCCCTTTCAGACATGCTAAAAGGAAAACAGGGCCGATTCAGGCAGAACCTTTTGGGAAAAAGGGTGGATTACTCCGGCCGTTCCGTGATTGTGGTTGGACCCGAGCTTAAGCTGCATGAATGTGGCTTGCCAAAAAACATGGCGGCCGAATTGTTCAAACCTTTCATTATCAGAAAGCTGATCGAAAGGGGCATCGTGAAGACCGTGAAATCGGCAAAGAAAATTGTGGACAGAAAAGATCCTGTAGTATGGGATATCCTGGAAAATGTATTGAAAGGACATCCGGTATTGCTTAACAGGGCCCCAACACTCCACCGTCTGGGAATACAAGCTTTCCAACCTAAATTGATAGAAGGTAAAGCCATTCAATTGCATCCATTGGTATGTACGGCATTTAACGCTGATTTTGACGGAGATCAGATGGCGGTCCATGTACCCTTGGGACATGAGGCGATATTAGAGGCTTCCACTTTGATGCTTTCCTCCCATAATATACTAAACCCTGCCAACGGAGCCCCCATAACGGTGCCTTCCCAGGACATGGTCTTAGGTTTGTATTATGTTACCAAAGGAAAAAAATCCACTCCTGAGGATCCCGTGTTAGGGGAAGGGATGACTTTTTACGGAAAAGAGGAAGTGTTGATCGCCTTGAACGAGGAAGCCATTTCCCAGCATGCCCATATCAAATGTAAAGTTACCCTAAGGAAGGAGGATGGTTCTTTGGCAGAGGAAATTGTGGAAACCGTTGCAGGTAGATTGATTTTCAATCAATTTGTACCGGTCCAGGTAGGCTATGTCAATGAATTACTTACCAAGAAAAAATTGCAGCAGATCATTGCTGAGGTAGTAAAAATATGCGGTGTGGCCCGCTCTGTCCAGTTTTTGGATGACATCAAGGATCTTGGGTTCTACATGGCTTATAAAGGCGGTTTATCCATGGGATTGGATGATGTCATCATTCCGGATGAAAAAGAACCTCTGATCCAGAAGGCCAAAACCGAAGTGGATCAGGTTTGGAACAATTATCTGATGGGTCTGATTACGGATAATGAAAGATATAACCAGGTCATTGATATTTGGACAAGAACCAATTCCAACCTGACCAATATTTTGATGCGTCAGATGGAAGAGGATAACCAGGGATTCAATGCCATCTATATGATGATGCACTCTGGTGCCAGGGGTTCCAGAGAGCAGATTCGTCAGCTTGGCGGTATGAGGGGATTGATGGCTAAACCTCAGAAAAACCTTCAGGGTTCTGTGGGTGAAATCATTGAAAACCCTATTCTATCCAACTTTAAAGAAGGCCTGGATGTTTTGGAATATTTTATTTCCACCCACGGTGCCAGAAAAGGTCTGGCGGATACGGCCCTTAAAACCGCAGATGCGGGCTACCTCACCAGAAGGTTGGTGGATGTGGCCCAGGACATGATCATCTCCGAAGAAGATTGTGGAACCCTGCGGGGATTGGTGGTGCAAGCTTTAAAAGACAATGATGAGATTGTGGAACCATTGTCGGAACGGATTGTGGGTAGAATTGCCGTACATGATGTAATTGATCCAATTACCGATAAGGTGATCATTGAATCCGGTAAGGAGATTACCGATGTTATCTCCAGGCTCATAGATGAGTCAGCCGTAGAAGAAGTAGAAATCCGGTCTGTATTGACCTGTGAAACCAGAAGGGGGGTCTGTTCAAAATGCTATGGCAGAAACCTTGCCACAGGCAACCAGGTGCAAGTAGGAGAATCCGTAGGTGTCATTGCGGCACAGTCTATCGGTGAGCCCGGTACTCAGCTTACGCTAAGAACCTTTCACGTAGGCGGTACCGCATCTAATATTTCTGTGGAAGCCAACATCAATTCAAAATTTGATGGTATCGTGGAATTCGAGGAAGAACTACGATGGATCAAAACAACCAATAAAGATGGTGAAGAAGTGGCCATCGTCATGGGAAGATCCGGAGAGATTAAAATCAACGAAGCGAAATCCGGAAAAACCCTGATTTCCAATCACGTGCCTTACGGTGCTGTTTTGAATGTGAAGGACGGTCAGAAAATTACCAAAGGGGAATCCCTTTGTACCTGGGATCCATACAATGCGGTTATTCTTTCTGAATTTGACGGTAAAGTGGATTTTGAAGCCATCATTGAAGGGATCACTTATAAAGAAGTGGCCGATGATCAGACAGGATACCGTGAGAAGGTAATCATTGATACCAAAGATAAGACCAAGAACCCCGCTGTGCTGGTGAACCATGGCGATGAATCCAAGGCTTACAACATCCCGGTAGGGGCCCACCTTTCCGTGGAGAAAGGCGATAAGGTGAAGGCCGGCCAGATTTTGGTGAAAATCCCGAGATCGGTAGGTAAAACCAGGGACATTACCGGTGGTCTGCCCAGGGTAACAGAACTTTTTGAAGCCAGGAATCCATCCAATCCAGCAGTCGTTTCAGAGATCGACGGTGTGGTGATCTATGGAGGTATCAAAAGAGGTAACCGTGAAATATTCATTGAATCCAGGGACGGTGTTAAAAAACGGTATATGGTATCCCTTTCCAAACATATTTTGGTGCAGGAAAATGATTTTATCCGGGCTGGGGAGCCGCTTTCCGATGGAGCCATCACCCCTAATGATATTCTATCCATTAAAGGACCTACTGCTGTGCAGGAATACCTGGTGAACGAGATTCAGGAGGTTTACAGACTTCAGGGTGTGAAAATAAACGATAAGCACATTGAGGTGATCGTGAGCCAGATGATGCAGAAGGTAGAAATCTTGGATGCCGGTGACACAGGATTCCTTCAGAATCAGATTGTGGACAAATGGGCTTTCAGGGAAGAGAATGATATGATTCTCGACAAGAAAGTGGTTATGGATTCAGGGGATTCTGCCACTTTGAAACCAGGGATGATCCTTACAGCCAGAAGGTTGAGAGATGAAAATTCAAGCTTAAAGCGTAAGGATATGAAGTTGGTACAGGTACGGGATGCGCAGACAGCGGTTTCCAAGCCCACGCTTCAGGGCATAACCGCCTCCTCTTTGGGTACTGAAAGCTTTATTTCTGCCGCTTCTTTCCAGGAAACCACCAAGGTTTTGAGTGAAGCAGCGATCAGAGGTAAACGGGATGAACTTTTGGGATTGAAAGAAAATGTAATTGTAGGGCACCTGATACCCGCCGGTACCGGACAAAGGCACTTCAAAAACATGATCGTAGGTTCTCAAGAGGAATATGAAATGCTTATTGCTGAAAAGGAAAAAAGCATCAAAAAAGTACGAGAAATTGTAAAATAATATTTGATTCAAACAATAAGAAGGTCTGTTATCTAAACAGGCCTTTTTTTGTCTAAACAGACCAATATTATGGAAGATGACAAGCAACCTGATAAAAACAAGGACCAACAGATCAATGTGGAGCTGACCGATGAAATCGCAGAGGGTATTTATTCCAATTTGGCCATGATAGCTCATTCCAACTCAGAATTTGTAATTGACTTTATCCGATTGATGCCGGGTATCCCAAAAGCCAAGGTTAAATCCAGGATCATTATGACCCCGGACCATGCCAAAAGGTTACTGGCCGCATTGAAGGATAATATCGAAAAATATGAGAAGGCTTTCGGAAAAATTCAGGGTGGCAAAGATACACCCGAGTTCCCCATGAATTTTGGAGGTACTCCAGGTGAGGCTTAAAATCAAATAATTCAAGACAAAGATGAAACTCATGCTATAAGCAGTTGCCTCAATGAAAGCCCTGATTATTCAAATGCGGTCAAGAATAAGCCAAACAAAAATATAACATCTTAATTTTGTTTGTTTTATTGATTTGGTTACCTTTGCAGTCCGAAATTTATAAGTTTTAAAGCAGAATAATAAATGATCTATTAATGCCTACTATACAACAGTTAGTAAGAAAAGGTAGAACCACCCTTGAGACCAAGTCCAAATCCAGGGCTTTGGATGCTTGTCCTCAAAGGCGGGGAGTGTGTACCAGGGTGTACACCACTACACCAAAAAAGCCTAATTCTGCCATGAGAAAGGTAGCCAGGGTTCGTTTAACCAATGGAAAAGAGGTTAACGCTTATATTCCGGGTGAGGGACATAATCTTCAGGAGCACTCCATAGTCCTGATCAGGGGTGGAAGGGTGAAAGATTTACCAGGGGTTAGGTACCATATCATCAGAGGTGCATTGGATACGGCAGGTGTTAAGGACCGTAAACAAGGCCGTAGTAAATATGGAGCAAAGCGACCAAAAGCGGCAAAAAAGTAATCCGTAATAATATAAAAATACAATGAGAAAAGCGAAACCAAAAAAGAGGTATATTCTTCCTGATCCCAAATTCAATGACGCATTGGTCACCCGATTTGTAAATTGTCTGATGGTGGATGGTAAGAAAAGTATTGCTTACAGAATTTTCTACGATGCCATAGAAAAAGTGGAAGAAAAAGTAGGTGAGAATGGTCTTGAGGTTTGGAAAAAAGCGCTTAACAATATCACTCCAGCCGTTGAGGTGAAGAGTCGTAGGGTTGGAGGAGCTACATTCCAGGTACCTTTGGAAGTGAGACCGGACAGGAAAATTTCACTGGGTATCAAATGGATGATCACCTATGCAAGAAAGAGAGGGGAAAAAACCATGATGGACAGGCTGTCCGGTGAGATTATTTCGGCAGCCAAAGGAGAAGGAGCAGCAGTGAAGAAGAAAGATGACACGCATAGGATGGCTGAGGCCAACAAAGCATTCTCGCATTTTAGATTTTAACATATAATGGCTAAGAAAGACTTAAAATATCTCAGAAATATTGGTATCATGGCGCATATTGATGCCGGGAAAACCACCACGTCTGAGCGGATCCTATATTACACCGGTATTTCCCACAAAATCGGAGAAGTACATGACGGTGCTGCTACCATGGACTGGATGGAGCAGGAGCAGGAAAGAGGAATTACCATTACCTCTGCTGCGACTACGACCAAATGGAAATACCCTACCATTCAAGGTTTACCCAATGATTACACCAAAGATTATCAAATAAATCTGATAGACACCCCCGGTCACGTTGATTTTACCGTAGAGGTTGAGCGTTCTCTTCGGGTGCTTGATGGTGCCGTAGCCCTGTTCTGTGCCGTATCCGGCGTAGAACCGCAGTCTGAAACCGTTTGGAGACAGGCTGATAAATACCATGTGCCCAGAATCTGTTTTGTCAATAAAATGGACAGGGCGGGAGCTGATTTTTTCAATGCTGTTAACGAAATCAAAGAAAAACTTGGTGCCAATCCGGTTCCCCTTCAGATTCCGATCGGGTCTGAAGATACTTTTAAAGGGGTAGTGGATCTGATTACCAAAGAAGCGGTGGTTTGGAATGAGGAAGATCAGGGAATGACTTATAAATTGATTGATATTCCTGAAGACCTTAAAGAAACCGTGGCAGAGTACAGACAAAGTCTGGTGGAGCAAGTGGCTTCTTATGATGAGGCTTTGATGGAAAAGTTTTTTGAGGACGAAGATTCCATCACCAAAGAAGAAATGATGGCTGCCATCAGGAAAGCGGTAATCAAT
Organism: Cyclobacteriaceae bacterium; assembly: GCA_040905205.1. Classification (GTDB taxonomy): domain Bacteria; phylum Bacteroidota; class Bacteroidia; order Cytophagales; family Cyclobacteriaceae; genus Cyclobacterium. The sequence continues at coordinate 3,517 of JBBDSB010000012.1, read as the reverse complement.
ATGGATTTCTCGCCGGTACTTTGTGGCTCAGCTTTTAAAAATAAAGGTGTACAGGCTTTACTGGACGCCGTTATTGCTTACCTGCCCAGTCCTTTGGACCTTCCACCGGTGAAAGGTACCGATCCTGATACCGAAGATGAAGTATTGAGGCATCCGGACAGTGACGACCATTTCGCCGCCCTTGCATTTAAAATTGCTACAGATCCTTTTGTGGGAAGATTGGCTTTTATGCGGGTTTATTCAGGTAAATTGGAATCCGGTTCCTATGTATTTAATACCAGGACAGATAAAAAAGAAAGGATTTCGAGATTATTGCAAATGCACTCCAATAAGCAAAACCCTATAGATAGGGTAGAGGCAGGAGACATTTGTGCGGGAGTTGGATTTAAGGACATTAAAACAGGTGATACACTATGTGATGAGAAACACAAAGTTGTATTGGAAGAAATGACTTTCCCTGAGCCGGTTATCGGCTATGCCATAGAAGCAAAAACCCAGGCAGATGTCGACAAACTCGGCATGGCCATTTCCAAACTCGTAGAAGAGGACCCTACCTTGCATGTAAATACGGATCATGAAACGGGTCAGGTTATTTTAAGAGGAATGGGTGAACTTCACCTTGAGATCATAATAGATCGGTTAAGGCGCGAGTTTAAGGTCGAAATCAACCAGGGAGCTCCTCAGGTGGCCTACAAAGAAGCCTTGTTTTCAACCGTAGAACACAAAGAGGTATATAAAAAGCAAACCGGTGGAAAGGGTAAATTTGCCGACATTGTGTTTGAAATTGGGCCTAGAGAGCCAGAGCCGGAAACCAATGAAATCAAAACTGGATTGGATTTTGTCAACGGCATTGTAGGTGGGGTGATTCCCAAAGAATTTATTCCCGCTATTCAAAAGGGATTTGCCGATGCCATGAAAAATGGTCCGCTGGCAGGTTATCCCATTGAGTCCATGAAAGTGAGACTTTTCCACGGATCATTCCATGATGTGGATTCCGACTCGCTGTCCTTTGAAATGGCGGCCAGGATTGGTTTCAAGGATGCCGCAAAAAAATGTAAGCCTCAGTTGCTTGAGCCCATCATGGCGGTAGAGGTGGTTTCACCGGATGAATATACCGGACCCGTAACAGGAGACCTCAACAGAAGAAGAGGACTGATGAAAGGAATGGATACCAAAGGCGCAGCCACGGTAATCAAAGCCTCCGTTCCGTTATCTGAATTATTTGGGTACGTTACTGACTTAAGGACCATTTCTTCAGGCAGGGCATCCGCTTCGCTTACATTTTCACACTATGATCCTGTTCCAAATAATATTGCTGAAGGTATCATTGCCAAAGTAAAAGGAGAGAAGGCTTAAATCAATCGAAAATGAATCAGAAAATAAGAATAAAATTAAAGTCATACGATCATAGCCTGGTGGATAAGTCATCAGAGAAAATCGTTAAAGCCGTTAAATCCACTGGTGCTGTTGTGGTAGGGCCGATTCCTCTTCCTACCAAAAAGGAGAAATTCACCGTTTTAAAATCCCCTCATGTCAATAAAAAGGCCAGGGAGCAGTTTCAACTTTGTACTTACAAACGATTGGTGGACATTTATTCCAGCAGTGCGAAAACCGTGGATGCTTTAATGAAAATTGAACTTCCCAGTGGGGTTGATGTTGAAATTAAAGTCTGATCTTCCCACACCAACACAAAGCATAAGAAAAAGGCCTACACCCTGATCGGTGTAGGCTTTTTTTAGCCATGGACAACATCCAGTTTAGGATCCCATTTTTGGGTAAATGCTGTCCAGGTTTCAATATAGGGGCTAAATGTTGGAAAATATTCAGGTTGTAATTTGTAACCTGAATTTAAATTCCTAACTTTGCAGTCCTTTAAAAAGGCATGAGTGTTTAAACACTTTTGCATCATAGTTTATTATCTATCAGTAGATGTCTGGAATAATAGGAAAAAAAGTCGGAATGACTAGTATTTTTAGTGCCGATGGACGAAATGTCGCATGCACGTTAATAGAAGCTGGTCCTTGTGTAGTGACGCAAGTAAAAAATGCAGAAACAGACGGGTACAACGCTATTCAGTTGTCCTATGGTGAGCGTAAAGAAAAGAATACGCCCAAGCCATTGATCGGCCATTTTAAGAAGGCCGGTACGACTCCGAAGCAGAAAGTTGTAGAATTCAGAGATTTCAGAATTGAATTCGAAGGTCAGGTGGATATGGGTAAAACCGTTATCTCCGACCAGGTTTTTGTGGAAGGGGACTTTGTGGATGCCATTGGTACTTCCAAAGGAAAAGGATTTCAAGGTGTTGTTAAAAGGCACGGCTTTGCCGGTGTAGGAGGGGCCACTCATGGTCAGCACAACAGGGCCCGACATCCAGGTTCCATAGGAGCCTGTTCCTGGCCTTCAAGGGTTTTTAAAGGGATGAGGATGGCCGGGAGAACCGGAGGAAACAGGGTAAAGGTCCTCAATTTGAGGGTACTTAAAATATATCCCGAAAAGAACCTGTTACTGGTAAGTGGGTCCATTCCCGGTGCCAAAAATTCTTTCGTGATTCTAGAGAAGTAAAAAGATGGAATTAGCAATATTAAAACAGACCGGTGAAGATTCCGGAAGAACGATCACGCTCTCGGATGAAATATTCGGCATCGAGCCCAATGATCATGCTATTTATTTGGATGTAAGGCAATACATGGCCAACAGAAGGCAAGGTACCCATAAGTCCAAAGAAAGAGCCGAAATATCCGGTTCGACCAAAAAGATAAAGAAACAGAAAGGTACAGGAGGTGCCAGGGCAGGTTCCATCAAATCTCCAATATTCAAAGGTGGTGGAAGGGTTTTTGGTCCCAGGCCAAGGGATTATTCATTTAAGTTAAACAAAAAGCTCAAGCAGGTGGCAAGGAAGTCTGCGCTGACTTATAAGGCGAAAGATAACGGTTTGGTTATTTTGGAAGATTTGGTTTTTGATGCACCTAAGACCAAAACATTCATCAACCTGCTTTCCACGCTTTCCCTTTCGGACAAAAAGATACTTTTGCTGGTGGGAGAAAGTAACAAAAACGTATACCTGTCCAGCAGGAACATTCAAAAAACCAAAGTAAGGTTAGTCAATGACCTGAATACCTATGAATTGTTGGATGCCGATAATCTGGTACTTTGTGAAGGTGCGTTAAGTAAATTAGAAAACCTTTTATCGCAGTAAGATCATGGAAATATTAAAAAAACCTTTGATTACGGAAAAGATATCTGCCATGAACGAACGTGGTGTATATGGGTTTATAGTGGAAAAGACTGCTAATAAGCCTCAGATTAAAAATGCTGTGGAGAAAATGTATGGTGTAAAGGTGGTGGAGGTACGTACCATGCGGTATGCGGCCAAGAAGAAAACCCGGTACACCAAATCAAAAATTGTTTCCGGATACACCAATGCCTTTAAAAAAGCCATTATCCAGGTTGCAGAAGGTGAAATCATTGATTTTTACGGAGAAATTTAATTGAATCAGAATTATGGCAGTTAAAAAAT
>JBBDSB010000011.1:0-2237 GCA_040905205.1 Cyclobacteriaceae bacterium | reverse complement strand
CTGGTCATCACCAATATCCATGAATGGTTTATTTTTGATGCGACCACTTTTGACAGGCACTTCGCCCTGAATAAAAACCCCTCAAAAAAGGTGATCCGAAAAGGGATCAAATCCCAGCTTCAATACCTGAGAAGAAACGTTAAGACTATTGAAAAAATGCTGGGCGGCTTCGAGGTTTTCCCCCTGAACCAAAACTGGTCAAATTGGCCGGGATGGCACTCCCTTGTCTGAGATTTCAGCATGGAAGGAGCTAAAAAACACACTCAGAAACACCATAAGGCAGAATCTGGAGATGCTAAAAACACAAAACCAGCAAATAGAGCTATCTGGGACAGCTTTAAAAACTGGTATTTTTTGAGTTTTTCATCAGACCCTACTTAAATCCAGAACCTATTTGCGGAATATTCAGTTTTTGCTCGGGAATTCCTCCACCAAACCACAGAAATTCACACTCATATACCATTAAATCCTTTTAAATACATTAAAAACCCGTTAGATCGACTTATTGTTACATGGCGAATATAGTGTACTGTTCACTTTAGCCGTACTTTAGGCTTTATTTTTGGAGTGACTACTAATCAGACAATTAAGTGTATTTTGAAATAATAGTGCTAACTTGGATACTATCATTTGATACTATCAAAAAATTTGATGAATGAAGCCACCTTACAACATAACAGGAAAAATTTTAAAATTAGTTGCTTCAATTTCAGAGAAAATTGGCGAGGTGAATGCTGCACACTTAAATAAACCTCCAACAGAACTAAGAAAGAAAAATAGAATTAAAACTATTCATTCGTCCCTTGAAATTGAGGGGAATACCTTGACGATTGAACAAATAACCGCAATTATTGAAAACAAAAGAGTGATTGGGCCGAAAAAAGACATTCTGGAAGTTAAAAATGCTATTGCTGTTTATGAATATATTGACAAGCTGAATCCTTATGATTTTGATTCATTTTGTGAAGCACATGGAATATTAATGAAAGGACTAATTGCATCTGCTGGAAGACTAAGAAGCAAATCGGTTGGAATTGTCAAAGGTGCTGATGTTGCACATATAGCACCACCAAGTGAAATGCTAAAGCCTTTAATGGATGATTTATTTGATTATTTAAAAAATGACGATGATTTGGTTTTAATCAAGAGCTGTGTATTTCACTATGAAATGGAATTTATTCACCCATTTATTGACGGAAACGGCAGAATGGGAAGATTGTGGCAGACTTTAATATTGAAAGAGTCTTATCCTGTTTTTGAGTATTTACCAATTGAAGCATTAATAAATGAACGACAAGAACAGTATTATGAATCACTGGGGAAATCGGATAATACCGGAGAATCAACTGTATTCATTGAATTTATTCTTGATATTATTCTGGAATCGATCACTGATTTATTAAATATTCAAAACGTTACCTTAACGAATACCGACAGGATTAATATATTTAAATCAATCATTAAAAATGACTATTTCACTAGAAAAGAATACCTGAAAAATTTTAGAGAAATATCCTCAGCGACTGCAAGCCGTGATTTAAAATTTGCGGTAGAAAATGGTTTAATTGATAAAATTGGGGATAAAAATATAACGAAATATAGATACAAATAAAAACAAAGCCTAAACTAAATGTATTCTTAATACACCAAATTATTAGTTATTTTTTTGTTGGATTGGGTTTAAAGGGCGAAGAAAGTGTCAGTGGGGCATTGCGTAAAATCAGAAAAATTTTATTGAAAGTTCTATTTAAAGGAAAAGGTGAGAAAATTTGAAGTAGGGTTTTTGGGCCATTAATTGACAGTCAGTCAGTTGGCCTTTAAGGCCAATACCAGGTTAAATTATTGTAAAAAATGCGTTGGTTTTCATTGTCTTTTGGGAAAAACCCTGCATCTTTGTGATCCCAAACGGGGGAAGCGGAAAAAGGCGGTTAGGAACCGGGAGAAATTTTCCCAAAAAAACAAAAAAACATTTTGCGATAGTGTAGATTTTTTCTACATTTGCACTCCCTTACCGAAAAAGGGAAATTAACAACGGCCGGAAGGGCGCGTTGACAGGCCCGGAAACATCCGGGGCAAGTTCTTTGAAGTGATGTCAAAACAACAAGAAACATTCGAAACACAAAGGTCCTGAAAAAACATGGGCGTGGGGATGTCCGCTCCGGCGGATATTGGTCACGTCCGCACAAACTTTACAACGGAGAGTTTGATCCTGGCTCAGGATGAACGCTAGCGGCAGG
>JBBDSB010000010.1:7789-13738 GCA_040905205.1 Cyclobacteriaceae bacterium | reverse complement strand
CCTTTGGAGATTAAATAAATATTTATATAAATATAAATTGTACCTGTTTTTAGGCGTAGTTTTTACTTTTATTTCAAATATTTTTGTAATTATCCCTGCCCAGTTGGTAAGGATTGCCATTGATTATGTGGTAGAAAGTTTCAGCTATTATCAGGTATATGAAGAGGGCCAGGCAGTCAGGGAATTGGCCAGGTCCCTGTATTTAAAATACATTTTGGTTTTTGGTCTTTTGATTTTGGGCATGGCCTTGTTGAGGGGACTATTCCTTTTTTTGATCCGGCAGACCATCATTGCCATGTCCCGGATGATAGAATACGATATTAAGAATGAGATCTTTCAGCATTATCAAGCTCTACCTCTCCGTTTTTTCCGGAACAACAGCACCGGAGACCTTATGGCCAGGATCACGGAAGATGTAAACAAGGTGAGAATGTACCTGGGTCCTGCTTTGATGTACGGCATCAACCTGCTGATTTTATTTCCAATGGTGATTGGGTATATGCTAACGGTCAATGTCCCACTCACCCTGTATTCTTTGATCCCTTTGCCCGTCCTTTCCCTTAGCATTTACGTGGTCAATAATATGATCAACGAAAGGTCGGAAAAAATCCAGAGAAGTTTATCCAGCCTAAGTACTTTTGTGCAGGAAGCCTTTTCAGGGATTAGGGTCATCAAATCATTTGTAAGAGAACCGGATAGTGCCCGAAATTTTCAAATAGCCAGCGAAGATTATAAGGAGAAATCTATCCGGCTTACCTTGGTTCAATCCCTTTTTTATCCCTTAATTTTGGCACTCATTGGTCTTAGTACCATTATCACCGTCTATGTCGGGGGGATCCAGGTCATCGAAGGAGCCATAGGGTATGGCGTAATCGCGGAATTTATCCTATATGTAAACATGCTTACCTGGCCCGTAACCTCTCTGGGATGGGTCACCAGTATTGTGCAACGTGCGGCTGCCTCCCAGACCAGAATCAATGAATTTCTGGATCAGAAAAATGAAATTGTCAGTACTGAGAAACTGGATGTTCCCTTGCAAGGAAGTATCAGTGTGGAAAACCTCACTTTTGTTTATCCTGATTCTGGTATCAAAGCTTTGGATCGGGTCAATTTCGAGGTGTTTAAAGGTCAATCCCTGGCCATTATTGGAACTACCGGTTCCGGAAAATCTACCATTGCCAACCTTCTGCTTCGCCTGTATGATGCCACTGATGGGAAAATATTCATCGATGGTAAAGACATTAAAACCTACGATATTGCCAGTTTACGGGAACAAATAGGATACGTACCACAGGATGTTTTTCTGTTCAGTGACACCATTACAAATAACATCGGCTTTGGATTAGGTGAAAAAATTGAATTTGAAACAGTGGAACAAGCCGCAAAAGATGCTGATGTATATGACAATATCATTAATTTTCCGGCAGGGTTTGAAACCAGATTAGGAGAAAGAGGCATTTCCCTTTCAGGAGGTCAAAAACAAAGGGTTTCCATTGCCCGGGCGGTGGCCAAATCCCCGAAAATTTTATTGTTGGACGATTGTCTTTCAGCTGTGGATACCAAAACAGAAAATGCCATCCTGAATGCGTTAAAGTCTATTATGCTCCACCGAACATCCATCATTATTTCCCATCGGGTTTCTTCGGCAAAGTTGGCTGATTTGATCATCGTTTTGGATGAAGGAAAAATAGTTGAAAAAGGAACCCATGAAATGCTGATGGAAAAAAAAGGAACCTATGCCGAACTTTATGAAAAACAAACCCAACAAATTAAGGAAGAGGAAGAAGATTAATTCCTTCTCCCGGATTTTGATGTTTTTGTTCCCACCTGAAAACACTTTGATAGATTCTTAATCTAACACCCTAAACGGTCCAATGCTTTTTTGACCGAACCCATTTCGAACAATAGATCTTTTGCTTTGTCATATTCGTGCATCCCCGATCTCTCCATCAGCATTTTGACGGCCCTGTCTACAATCTTATCATTGATTAAAAGAACATTTACCATTTTATTGTCCTCTACTCTCCCTAATCTGATCATGACTGTTGTAGAAATCATGTCAAATATCATTTTTTGGGCTGTTCCACATTTCATCCGGGTGCTGCCGGTAACAAATTCAGGCCCAGTGATCACTTCTACGGGAAAATCCACATTTCGGGCTATTGGGGTATCTGGGTTACTCACCAGACATCCAGTGCTGATCCCTTGTTCCTTGCAGGTGACCAGCGCCGACAAAACAAATGGAGTGGTTCCACTGGCAGAAATCCCTAAAATAAAATCATTATGATTCACATTCATTTCTTCAAGGGCCCGCCATCCTGCTTCTATGTTATCCTCTTCTTCCTCCCTGGCTTCCACCAAGCGGTCAACCCCACCTGCCAATATAACATTCACGGTACCTTTAGGAACACCATAAGTGGTCGGTAATTCTATGGCATCCAAAACAGACAAACGGCCTCCACTTCCAGCCCCAAGATAAAACAGCCTTCCTCCGGCCTCCAATTTATCGACAATGGATGCAATTAATAGATTGATCTTTGGCAAAGATGCTTCAATGGCCAATGCCACTTTCTTGTCTTCATTATTGATATGTTGGGTCAATTCCTCTACCGACATCTTTTCCAAATGACGGTACAAAGAAGGTGCTTCTGTAATCTTGGTCATGCTCTGTTGTTATTTTTCACGAAATTTAACCATTTTCCCATGCAATTCGATTTTTTCATTGGGTCATCGGGTCAGAAATCACACCCAGATATCTCCCCATCCAATAGGGCAGCAACCAAATATCTCCTGCGCTGCTTTCAGATACCCCATTATTGCCTCCATCTAATCCAAACCGGTTGGCATTGTGCCTTCTGATGCTCAATTCATCGGGAGGTAAAACCTTTTCCGTACTTTGCCTTCTAAAATTGGATTCCAACAACTCAATATCCTTGCGATGGCTGTTTTTAACCGTCCAATTAATCAAGTCCAATGGATATTCTTGCAAATACCAGACGGCTTCTTCCAGGTCAAATTCTCCTGGAGATACCATGGCCGTAAAAATATTCCATAATCCCTCTTTTTCCGGTCTTTCCGCCTCCCAATGATCTATGATGGCTTTGCAGTATTTGCTTTTGAGCTCATCATTAAATGCATAGCGGTAAAGACCCCAATATCCTAAAAAGTACATCTCATCATCTGAATGATTCCAGGATTCCGAAAGCATGGCAGCCCAATCATCAGAACCTTCTGCAGCTTTTCCGATTTCCTCCATGGGTCGCATAAGATTTTCCAGGTACCCATGATCATTCATCAGCATAAACGCCTTTTCCTTGTAGATATCTTTTTTGGTAAAATGATACGCCGTCTGTAGCATGGCCACAATATTGGAGGAATTGAGCTTTCTATCCCCAACCATGGACGGAAAACCATTTACATAATCCGGGTGCCACCTTCCCCAGGTGGTGGGTTGGCCATCATAATCTATCAGATACCAATCATTGTCCACAATATGCTGCATCAGATCATCCATTAGCCGTATGGCTTTTGACCTGATGCCTTCCACTTCTACAAGCTCTGCGATTACGCCAAAGACAAATAGGTGGCCAATGGCTTCATCACTGCTGGTAGTGGCTTTCCAGTCCCACTCTGGATCTTCTGAATGCTGCCACCTTTCCTGGTCAGAAAGCTGGGGTATGTATCCACTTCTGGAAAATGAACGAGAAGGAAACCCGGGTATAGGATTGATGGTATATAACCTTTCCATGGCATCAAGGGACTCTTTTACATTTTGAAGGGCTTCCATGGATCCCGTAACAGCATACCGAAACACTTCTCCGGCCAAATACATGGACGTCCACAACCCATCATTATCAGAATCCCCCAACCTGCCTGAATCCACATTTCCAAAATCCATTCCTTCAAGTGTGGCATTGAAGCCATATCGAATATGCCTGCTGCGTACTTGCCGATCATAATAATTGGCTTTTTCTGCTAGGGTTTGGTAGTTGAACACTAATTTTCCCAATCCCTTATCTGTCAGGATAAGGACTTCATCCTTGCTCCCCTTGTTGATTTGTACCACTTTTTCTCCAGGAAGCCAACGCATTCCATAATAATAATTGAACGTGCCATCTTCTTTGAGTAGAAATGCCCCCCGTTCAGACCCAAACCATAATAATCCATTTATTTCCTTTACCGTAGTCAATACCGGCCAGGGTAAAGATTCATTGGTTTCGCCGATTTTATCATTACTGATAAGATCGACTTCAAAATATCCTCCTTTTGTTCCTATTACCAGCCTGTTTTTCACTTGTCTCAGGTCAAAGCAGGTAAAATCTGACCCTTCTATTAATTTTTCGATGGTATGGGTAACAGGGGAATAGGAAAATACCCCATTGCCAGAAAGAAGGTAAAAGTAATTACGCTGCTCATCAAAATGTATATCCAGAATGGAACCTTCCGGAATTTGCCCCTTCCAAATTACTTTATTTTTCTGTACCAACTCCATGGCCAATCCATCAGAAATCAGAAAAGTGAAATCATTCCCCTTTTCAAATAGGAATGCGTTTTCAAGGGAATGATCAACAAAGAGGGAACCTGCCCAGGCATTACTGAAAACAGCCCGGTCATCCAGGTAGACAAACTGATTGTCTATGGTTTTTATACTCCTTAGGTTTTTATCTTTCATAGGAAGGTAAGTTCTGTCAGGAACCAATTTTCCCGGATATAACATTTCTCCCGCATGGGTTCTGAAAAGACCTCTGTCAGTCAAAACCTGTATTACCCCATTCCTATCCTCATTTACCTCCAAATATTTCAAGCCATTTACGGTACCTTGATATTTTATACTGAACTCCTGAAGAAAAGGCTTATCCACATGGGTCATTTTGGAATCATGTGGAAGATGCTGGGAAAAGGTGTTATTAAATAGGGCAAAAACCGCCCATAAGGTCATCATAATAATTTTTCGGTAATACATGATGTTATTGAAATTTAAAAGAGAAATTAATTTCCTTCCCCATTAGACAGGGGAAAACCCTAGCCCAATTGGGGCGAAATAAATTTGTCCGCCCTGTCAAGAAGACAAAGGCGGACAAAACTTACCTAACCTAACTACTTATGTCAATCTGAAAATCCATAAAATGGCAAACAAGACCAACTACAATTAATACCAGGAATGCTTGAATTAGGACTACTGAACTAAAAAAAATTATTCGGATTGATTATTATATGCTTAATGGACTTTCCCCCTTCTTCCAGGTGATAAGAATAGGTGATGTGGACCATACCATCCGGAGCTTGTACCAGGCTTGGGTAGGAAAAGCTCCCGAAACCCTTTTTTTCGTTTTCCAAATAGGCTTTCCCACGCCAGGTAGTTCCTTCATCATCCGAAATAAACAAAGAGAGTCTATACCTACCATCATCCACATCATTTCCTACAAAGACCCACTTCCCATCATCCAATACCAATAGTTCCACACTAGCGGTATTTGGAATATTTGTTTTTTTAGAAGCTGACCAACTCATTCCCTCATCTTGGGAAAAACTTTTATGCAACCTACCGGGTGCATCCCCACTGTCCCTCAAAATAGCCATAATTTCCCCGTTTTTCTTTTGAGCCAAGGCGGGTTGGATAGGTCCTCTACCCACCAATGGCAGGCTTGGAATCCATGTTTCCCCGTCATCATCTGATATGGCCATGAGGGAAAAATTAAATCCATCCGAGTAAAGTGGTAAAAGTATTCTTCCGGAATTAAGAAAAAGGGGCTTGATCCTTGTCATCCAACCTATACTCGTTTTTTTCGGGTCTTTGCTGGCCTCAATGATCATTTGATCATAAGGTGGTGCGTATTCCGCCCATCCTGCTTCTGATGAAGGCAATCCTTCAAATTTTTCCCTGACTTCTTCCCCGAATTCATTGCCGGGTTTCAAGAAAATATTGTCCTGCCAACTCCATATCGGTGC
>JBBDSB010000010.1:0-7689 GCA_040905205.1 Cyclobacteriaceae bacterium | reverse complement strand
CCTGATTCCCAAATTCCTTTGCCAATCTCAGGTGCCTGCTTCAGCAATTCATTGGCAGGTAATTTCATCCCCTCCTTATATTTCCCTTCCTGTTTCAGGTTTTTAATCATATTGTCCTGCATAGACTTTTTCAACAATTTATTGTTGCCTCCTGGATACATCACCGGTATTTCATATTCCACTCCCACCTTGATATACCTTTCCAAAAAAGGCGTGTGGTAAAATAAGGTGCCCATATGGCTGTCCAAATGGGTAGGTTTTAATCCCATGTCCAGCGCTCTTTCAATTTGAGCCCGGATTTCCTTTTCTACTTCATCCGGAGAAGCGTTTTTGACCACCTCCTGTACGGACGGCCAGAGTGCCCCCTCCTGATCCACCAAACCTGGAACCGCATCTTTACCTGCGAGTGGATGCCAGCGATAGTCCTTCCATTCGGAAGTTAAAGTAAGGTGAAGTCCTGCGTCCATCGGTTCTTTAATGGCATAACGAACAAAGCTCGCTGACCAGGGGCATGGCATCATGATACTACAGGAGGTTGCTACCCCGTCCTCAATGGACCTGATGGTACCTTGATTGGATTCATAAGACATCCCTGCATCATCCACATGGAAGATCACCACCCTGACCCCGGGCGGAAAGCCCAATTTTTCGGCATATGTGGTTTCAGATTGGGAAAACAGCCCTTGGCTTAACATAAAGTTCAATGATAAAATAATAATGATTCTTAACATGAGCGGAGAATTTGGTTCATATTCCATCTAATTTACCCTTCCAAAAGGCCACCCGCTGCCTGTTCCAGGTATAACAGGCTACAAGGTTTCCCTCTTCATAAAACATTGCCGGATAGGAGAGTTCATCCTCTTCATTTTCACCTTTTTCTATATCATATTTCAAAGGCCATGTTTTGCCATTGTCAGTGGAGAGGGCAACTGTAATGGGGTATCTTTTACCCCAGTTTTCGGCCACGGGATTATAGATAACAGCTACCTTTTCTCCTCCAATATGGGCCACATCTATACCGCTGTTGTTATTGGGAAGATCCGTTTCTTCAATTTTTGACCATGTTTTTCCATAATCCTCCGAATCACTCCGACAAATTTTTCCCGAACTGCTTCTCATTAGCATGTGCACATGGCCGGGTTGGCTTTCCCATAGTGCAGGCTGTATCACTCCTTCCCCGGTAATGATATTCCGGTCCAATTCCAGTTTGTCCGTAGCTTCCCAGGTTTTTCCCTCATCTTCGGACCTATCAATAAAGACATCCCAAACCCGATTATCTTCAACAGAGGCTGGGGCAAGCCAGGTGCCATTTGACAATACCAACATATGATTCCTTACCGGACCGCGGCCCCCCTTATCCCCAGGCACCAATTCTCTGGCTTCAGACCAGGTTTCTCCCCCATCTTCGGTGTATTGCACCCAGGTTTCCCAATCATCGATTTCCTTTCCTACCTTAAAATAAAGATAAACTTTTCCATCAGGGGCATTGAAAAGCACCGGATTCCAATGCGGATCATTTCTGACTTTAACCAATAGTTTCGGTGCTGACCAATTTCCCGGCTTTCCTTTTGCGGTCCAAATTCCTACATCATCATGCTTCTCATGGGACCCGGCAAACCATGCCAACAAATAGTTTGCATCTCCCAAACCAGTGATCGTGGAAGCATGGCATTCCGCAAATGGCCTGTCTTCCTCAAAAACATGTTCATATGACACCGTTTGAAGTTTCAATTCTGCATGGTTTTCTTTTAGTCCCGTATTTTCTTCTTCGCCTTTCTTTTGATCACAGGATTGAAATAATGTCCCAAAACAAAAGGCTAACAGCCCTATATAACTTGCTATTTTCATTTTTTGTCCGATTTTTTTAGGGTTGGTTGAGCGGGATAACTATCAATAATGTTTCCGTTATGGTTTACAGAAATCAAACTGTACGCTTTTCCCTGAAGGGTCAATAAAGTAAATGCATTAACTGATTGAGATTTTTCCAGGTACCAGGTGGTGGCCGCATCATGGACCTCCCTTGGGCTGGTGCCCCATGAACCATCCCCGATATATACTATACCGTCTTGGTGGATTCCGTTGTTTTTAATTGGATAGGTACGCTTATAGGCATGGTCATGGTTTTCAAACACCAGCCTAATGCCGGACTTTTCTATCAAAGGCGTCCAATATTCTCTTACTTTTGTCTGGATGCTGCCATTATAATCCCTAACTGATGGATAAGCCGGCACATGGTACATGGCCACCAGGTGGGTAACCTCCTCCCGAATAGCCAGCTCCCGCTTAAACCACTCGGTTTGCACCCCTTCAATGGGGTTGGAATGGTCCGAGTCCAACAAGATGAGGCTGAAGTATTTGCCAAAATCCAATACCCCATAACCCGGCTGATCCGGAAAAGAAAACAAGGTATAATAAAATGGCGCTATGCGTTTCCTGTTTTCATCATTCGCAACAAAATCTTCGTGTTTGTTCATATATCCTCCCTGAACCTCATGGTTGCCAATCCCAAGGATCATGGGAATGATCCTTCCATCTTCCATAATCAGTGTGTTCTTTACTGCATCAAACCATTCATACCAACGGTTCAGGTTCTTTTGGTCCCCATTGGCATAGGCCAAATCACCTCCTATGATGGCAAAGTGTGGGTCATATTTTGCCACTTGTTTATTGGTCATTTCCATTAACCGTTGGTCATGCATGGTATCCCCTCCAATGGCAATGCGGATCGGCTCCTTGGAAATGTCTGCTGGCATGGTTTTGAAATAGTACACCTCGGTATCGTTTCCGAATTTAACTTCATAGGAATGATCTGGGGTAAGGCCACGTAGAAAAACCCTATGGATTTTTCGGTCCGAAAAGGGAAAATCAAGAACATTGCTTTGGGATTTTTTCCAATCTGTATTCCCTTTCAGTCGGTAAATCAAGGTTTGGCTTTCTCCGGAAGTATTGTGCCAATCCAAACTCATTGTGGTTGTAGGGTCCTCTTTCCAGGTCAACAATATGCCCGAAGGAGATTCCTGACCCAGAACTGTAAAGGCCGGAAAAACTCCTGTCAGCAGCAGGAAAAACACTATTATTGTAGGTGTTATGCTAGACTTTTTACTCATGATTAATAGGCTTCTTTTATAGTTATTGCGTCTTTAATTTCTTTCCAACAACAGATATATTGTATCTATGTCACTATTTTCGATAGGGAAAAGACCATCCACCTGATCCTATTCAGTTTAAATTTGCCAAACCAATTTCATCAGCCTGGCATTTATCAGGTTTTATGATTGTTTATTTCAATTTAAGTGGCAAACGAAAGGGACGGAACATGCGCAGCCTCCAACATGAAATTATGCAATTTATAATTTTCAATATATGGCGTAAGTTTTTCGCTTCCCGGCCCATACATGGCTAATTCCACATAATCGCTGGAATGCCCAGTGCCGGACCATCCTATTCCGGTATATGCAGTCTGCATATTCCCCAACAGATGAAGGGGGATTTTTCCATAGTCAAATAAACCATCCTCATCCACTACCTGGTAATTTTTTAGGATGGCCATCGCTTCATCTTTCTTAATCTGAATTCCCTGATAGGCCTCTATCAAATCCACCACCTGGGAGGGTGAATTTTCTCTTGACAATTGTTTTAACACCCATTCATTGGATCGGCTGGTCGTATACAATTTTGAAAACTTATCACTTGAAAACAGGCCTGGGTTGGCATTGCCATGATCTGTGGTCATGATGACCAGGGTTTCACCATCCCTGGCCGCAAAATCCAATGCCACACCCACCGCTTCATCAAAGTCCACCTGGTCATATAACAGTGCTGGGGCATCATTGGCGTGGGCAGCCCAATCCACTTTTCCCCCTTCTATTTGCATGGCAAAACCATTAGGATCCTGACTTAATATCTCTATCGCTTTTTTGGACATTTCTGCCAATGAAGGAGTTTGTTTTTTTATTTCAGGGTCATTTTCCCGGTCAATGGCATACGGCATTCCCCCTTCGCTGAAAACACCAAGTACAGGTCCTTTGCCGTTTAACCCCTGCATTTCCTCCTTATTCTTGACTACCTTAAAACCGGCCTTTTGAAAATCTCCAAAAAGATCCCTTTGGTCCTTCCGGTGAGAGGGGTCAAAAAGAGCACTTCCTCCCCCCATCATTACGTCAAATTTCAAATCAAGGTATTTGGCCGCAATCTCGGGCATGGCACTTCTGCTTTTCTCATTCACACAAAAGGAGGCAGGTGTTGCATGGGTTATTTGTACTGAGGTTACACATCCCACTGCTTTCCCCGCAGACTGAAACTTCTGAAGGATGGGCATGGGTTCTTCACCTTTGGGGCCGATATTCAATGATCCGTTTGGCACCCTCATCCCACATCCCCAAGAACTACCCGCAGCGGCAGAATCAGTAACCATTGAATTGGAAGAAGCGGTATCCATAAGGGCACGGCTCGCAAAACCTCCCTGATAATAAGCCATCCATCTGCTTTTTCTCCCTTCTTTTTGCTTCAAAAGTAAATCTGCCATATTGAGCGTACCTGTACTCATGCCGTCACTTACCAAGAATATAATGTTCTTGGCAACTTTACCCTGGTTGGACGAAAGATTTCTTGCCTGGGATGTCCCCGCAGCCAAAGTGGTGAGCCCCATGGATGCCAATAAGCTTTTGTTAAAGAATTCGCGTCTTTTCATTCTTTTCTGATTATAATAAGTTTGGGTTGAAATAATTTCAGATTTTCCGTACAGGTTGGTATTCGCACCTTGCCGTTAAAAGGCAGTTTGTTATTACCAAAGCCCATATGGGAAGATGCCAATATAATATGCTATTTATGCCTTCACCATTAAGGCTACCCTAAGGTAATACCCCTTAGGTTAAATTTGGGCTAATGAATAAAATATTTTTTTCCAGGATAGTACAAATTCCGGTTTAGAAGTATTCTTTTAAAATGATCCTGGCCTTTAATTTCTCTTTTATTCTAATTTTCAATAAATTCGGAACAAATAAAATTTGGCGTTATATAAGTTCCGCCATTGTGAAAAAGGATATTAAAGATATATTTGCTATTTGATTTTTTTGAAACTCACCCGTATAAAAACAATGAATATAGGAATAGATTTAGGAGGTACAAAAATCCAGGTAGGCATAGAAAAAGGTGGAGAAATCATCCACCGGACAAAAGCCTTGTTGAAAGAAAAAAACAACCTTAATTCTACACTGGATCAGGTGATCCAATTTATTGACCCGCTTACAAAACATAAAGTGACAGGAATTGGAATAGGTGTTCCTTCTGTGGTGGATGTGGAAAAAGGGATCGTTTATAATGTAACCAATATTCCTTCTTGGAAAAAGGTGGCTTTAAAAGACATTCTTGAAAAGGAATTCGATTTACCTGTCTTTGTCAATAATGATGTTAATTGCTTTGTTATTGGAGAACATAAATTTGGATTGGGAAGCGCTTACAGTTGCTTGGTGGGCATGTCAATCGGTACAGGTTTAGGCTCAGGAGTAATCATAAGGAACAAACTTTATGCCGGCAAAAATTGTGGTGCGGGAGAAATTGGCTTATTGCCCTATAAAGATAAAAATATCGAATATTATGCCAGCGGAAATTTCTTCAGCGCTTTTTATCAAACTACAGCCTTGGATGCTTACCGGTCAGCTGAAAGGGGAGAGCAGGCTGCCCTGAACCAATGGAAAGAATTTGGACACCATTTTGGAGCTTCAGTACAAGCAGTAATGTATACTTATGATCCTGAGGCCATTATTATAGGAGGTTCTGTTGCCAATGCCTACCCTTATTTTAAGGCAAGTATGCAGGAAAGTTTCAAGGATTTTATCTATCCTGAATCCATCAAAAAACTTGACATCCATGTTTCACAAAATGAAAACATTGCCCTTTTGGGTGCAGCGGCATTAGTGGATTTGTCTTTGGAAGGCATCAAGAAAATGGCTTAGGCGAAAAGAGTTAAATTCCTTATCCAGTCTCATACAAGGATTCAAACTTGCCATCCATATCCTATCCCAGCATAAGGTAATTTTATTAAAAAAGGCAAAACTGAATTGAAATGGATAGGAATTGTTTTCATATTTGCAATTGGATAAACTTGTTTGAATGCCACGATTTAATAATGACATGAAGAAAAACAACCTGATAGTCGCCCTGATTTTATTGATTTTCTTTGTCATTTCCTTTCTTACCAATATCCTGGGTCCCATCATCCCGGATATTATTGACAGTTTTACCTTAAGTATAGGTTTGGCAGGGTTTTTACCCTTTTCTTTCTTTGTGGCTTATGCGTTCATGTCCATTCCATCTGGTATCCTGGTGGAAAAATACAAAGAAAAAAAGATGCTGGTTTTGGCCTTTACGCTGGCCTTTTTTGGTGCCCTCCTTTTCGCCATTATTCCCAGTTTTCCAATTGCACTCACCTCCCTGTTCGTGATAGGAATAGGAATGGCTATTTTGCAGGTAGTAATCAATCCCCTTCTACGGACGGCAGGAGGAGAACAACATTTTGCCTTTAACTCGGTTTTAGGCCAGCTCGCCTTTGGTGCAGCGTCTTTTTTAAGTCCCCTGCTTTACAGTTATCTGGTGACCCATATTCACACGGGTGATATCTCACTGATTTTTTCCTTTTTGAACGACTGGGTCCCGGAAAGCCTTAAATGGGTATCCCTTTATTGGGTTTTTGCCATCATTTCTTTTGTCATGATTATTATTGTTGCGGTAGCCAGATTTCCCACAGTTGAACTGAAAGCGGATGAAAAAATAGATATTGGAGTGGCCTTTAAAGAATTATTATCCAATAAAGTGGTTGTGCTGTACTTTTTAGGTATTTTTTGTTACGTAGGTACCGAACAAGGCATTGCCAATTGGATTTCCAAGTTCCTGCAAACTTATCATGGAGTTGATCCTGCTACTACCGGGGCGACCGTGATTTCTTATTTCTGGGGCCTTCTGACCATCGGTTGTCTTTTGGGTCTGGTTTTATTGAAATTTATGGATAGTCGTACAGTTTTGATTGGTTTCACTTCCGGAGCCATCATTGCCCTGTTGGTAGCGCTTTTTGGTCCCGAAAATTGGTCAATTATCGCCTTTCCATTAACTGGCTTTTTTGCCTCCGTGATGTGGTCTATTATATTTTCACTTGCTTTAAATTCAGTACCCCACCACCATGGAACCTTTTCAGGGATTTTATGCACCGGAATAGCAGGGGGGGCTGTGGTTCCTTTGATTGTAGGTGGTCTGGCTGAATTGATGGGGTTAAAACTGGCCATGTTGTTCATGTTGATTACCCTGGGATATATTCTGAGTATCGGTATTTGGGCCAAGCCTTTGGTGACCAATGCCACTATAAAAAGCTTCCGGGACATACTGAAATAAAACCTCCCCTGCCATGTATAAAATCATACTTTTATTGGATTTTGCAGAAGAATACAGCAAAAGTTTATTAAAAGGGATATCTAAGTATTCGGCGGAACATGGCCCCTGGACTTATTGCCGGATGCCACTGTACTATCGGGAGACCATTGGTATTAAAGGCATCCTGGAATGGGCAGAGGAATGGGGTGCCCATGGCATCATCGGCCAGTTGTACAATGAGATGGATATTCAACTTTTATTGGATGCCAAAATCCCGGTGGTGGCCCAGGATTTTAAGGAGCGGTTTAAAGAAATCCCCAATATAAC
>JBBDSB010000009.1:7783-13747 GCA_040905205.1 Cyclobacteriaceae bacterium | reverse complement strand
TTATAATGATTAGCCACGAATGCACGAATGATATGCCCTTGTGCATTCGGGGCAACCAAAACCTGCTGTTGGGTATTTCCCGCCGTTCGGTATTTGCAATGCCGAACCACAGATAAACAGGGTTTGTAATTCTGGTTTCGTACATCCGATCCCTAAAAAAACCATTTCTTCATAGAACAATAGCACCCAGGATAAAAAAAATTAAAACCCGGCCACCTTTTTGGGAAGGACATACCGGGTTATAATGATTAGCCACGAATGCACGAATGATATGCCCTTGTGCATTCGGGGCAAAAATAATACTTGGTTTATTTTTATTATTTACAAGCTTAATTAGGGGTGTTCATTATGGCACCGCCTGATCCTCCACCATCTCCTTCTTTCATGTCCTCATTTTTCACACCTTTTCTTTTTCTTCTTTGTCCATCTACACTTAATTTCCCTATCTGGTAGGAGAAATTGATTTTAAAATTCATATATCTAAAGCTGGTGATGCTTTCCTGCCGAATGGTCGGTGTAATCAATTCATTCCTGATTTTGAACTCAGATTGGAAAAAGTTTTCCGCTCCAAAACCAATACTCCCTCTTTTTTCCGCAAACTGCTTGTTTAAACTTAAACTGTATATGCCAAATCCTCCTGAAGAACCCTGGAGTTCTACCTTTCTGCCGCGGTAAAAACTAAATACCTGAATCTGCCAATCCCTGGGTAGGGTATAGCTACCGAACAGTCTTCCGCTCCATACAAACCCGTCATTTTTGGCCGCAAACATGGGGTCGTCCAGACCATTGTCCAGTTGGGCAAAATATCCATCTACTGAACCGTTAAGTGAAACTTTATCTCTGATATTAACATTGGAAAACAAGCTTAATCCGTATGCCCTTTCGTTGCCAATGTTTTCATAAGTAGTAAATATGACATCATCATCCTGAATGGTTCTTACCGGTTGGATGGAGCCAGTCGTATTTCTTACAAAAGAAGTGAAGTTCAATGAAGTACCCTTAATAAATGTACTATAGGACATTTCATAATTGTCTGTCAATTCCGGCTCCAGAATCGGATTTCCCTGTGTAATTTGCTGGGGATTTGCCGCCTGGATATTGGGGTTGAGAAAATTCAATGAAGGTCTTTGGATCCTTCGGTTATAAGCGCCCTTAATCATATTGCCATTTTTTAATTTTTTGGCCAGGTTCATGTTGGGTACAAAAGTTCCATAAGAAGGGATCTCTGCGGGAAGATCTGTTGTTCTGAAGTCCGCGTCTATATTGGTGTATTCATACCTCATACCTGCTTTCACGGTATAATCTTCCAGGAAGCCCAGGGTATAGGAAAGGTAACCTGCCGATACGTTTTGGTCATAATTGAATTGATTGGAAAGATCCACGTCTTCAATTTCCTCAAATTCTCCCTCAGGTCCTTCGGCTTCCAGATAGACAAAATCACTAACCGCCTTTCTCAGGATATTTTTAGCACCATATTCTAAAATTTGGTTTTTGTCGGATCCCAAAGGAGTAACGTAATCCAGTTGTAGGGTAAATTCCTCATTGAGGTTATTGTTGTCATTTTTGATTCTACTGACAACCTGGTCAAAATCTTCATTGTAAAGACTGTTGACAAAATCGTTGGTATTATCACTTCGGCTATATAACCCGGAGATGCTGAATTCTTTTTGCTTTTTTTCGAAAGTCTTGGTATAGTTGTAACTAACATCCATACTATTGGACTGGTTATCCGTTCTGACATCCCTGAGCAGAGAACTTACCAACATGTCCTCCACATAGGTATCGGTAGTAAGGTCATCCTGGTTCATTTTCATGTTTCGTAAACCAAAGCTTACAGAGGTGGTCATAAAATTATATTTGTTGATTTCATAGTCCCAGCCGAAATTATATCTTCCAAACATCATATTGTTTCGGGTTTGGGCGGCCTGGATAATTCTCGTAGATGGTTTGTCGGCCGAAAGCAGTGTTTGCTCATTTTCAAAACTTCCCAGGATATTGTACACTGACCTTCCGAAACCACCCAAAGAAAAGCCCATCTTTCCCCTTTTTAGACTGGCGTTTAATCCCAAATTAGAACCTCTTAACCCGGCACTTGTGCGTATATTTAATGAGGCACCTTCCAACTTGTTTTTCTTGGTAACAATATTGATCACACCACCGGTGCCTTCGGCATCATATTTTGCTGAAGGGGAAGTAATTACCTCAACTGATTTTATTTCCTCTGCTGGGATTTGCTTCAATGCATCAGCAATATTGTTTGCCACAATAGCCGATTGCTTATTATCTATCAGTACCAAAATATTACTACTGCCCCTCATGGAGACATTTCCATCCAAATCTACCGTTAACATGGGCACCCTTCTTAGCACGTCTGATGCATCTCCACCAATGGTGGTCTTATCATTTTCTGCGTTGTAAATGGTTCGGTCCACCCTTTCTTCAATCAGACTTCTCATACCTTCCACCGTAACCTCCTGCAGATTGACGGATTCTTCCTCAATGGAAATATTCCCGAGAAAAACGGAAGGTGTATTGGCATTCACTACTACATCTTCACGAACTGCGGCTTTATATCCAACATAGCTTAATTCCACTTTATATTTGCCGGCTTTGGTTATATTGAAGAAAAATTCTCCTTCATCATCAGCCACGCCTCCTGCAAGTTGAACATCAGAGTCTGTCTCCTTAAGAATCGCTGTGGCATAAGGCACGGGTTCATCCGTTTGCCGATCAATGATTTTTCCTGAAATCTTAAATTCTGTTTTGCCATCTGTGGTCTGTCCAAATGAGGACAATACCGGAGCTGTCAACAGCATTATAGTGAATAATAAGGGGATGAAATGTGTTTTCATTATTAGTTTAGTTAAATATAACAATATGCTTGTTTAAAACAATACTTCAAATTAACGGGATGAGAAACCTAAATAAAAATGGAATAGACGGTTGGTTGACATTTATCGACAAAAGGTCAAGTTGGGAGGATCAAATAAATTTCAACGGTTTTTTTCCCATTCATGGGCTTGGAAAATGTATTCAGCGGTAAATTTGCTGGTTTGGTAGATTTCCCGGGTACTTTCAAATTCTTTACTTTATGTTTATATTCAATTTATGATGATGATTGTAATAATCCGCTCGAACTTTAATCGATGAACCATCCAAACCCGTCCAAAAGAATCACTTTATTGATCCATATTTCTGTTTGGGTTTTGATAGCTATTGTGATTTTTGTAGTCAGCCCCTTATCATGGAAGGTGGACCTACCTGTTGCTTATTGGCAAAAACAGGGATTGGTGCTTTCCTTTCTCATCTTCCTATTTTACCTGAATATGCATGTACTGGTTCCCAGGTTATTGTTCAGAGGTAAAATTTGGTTATTCGTGATCACAGGTTTATTCTTGACCTTGGTGATACTTTTTCTGATCATTCAATTTGAAAAGCTAATCCATCTTCCGGAACTGATTCATTATGCTTTCCGACCCGACCAACCCTATGTTCCGAGACCCAGGAATTTTAGTTTTGACCTATTTACAATTTTACTGTTATTGTTTGGGTTGGGGATAAGCACTAGCGTGGTAGCCGTCCAAAAATGGCAATCTGATGCAGCGCTCAGAAGGCAGATGGAACAGGAAAAGGTGAGTTCTGAACTTTCTTATCTAAAAGCCCAGATCAACCCCCATTTCTTCTTCAATACGCTGAATAATATTTATGCTTTGACAAATATTGACGTGGAAAGGGCCCAAAAAGCATTGCTGAAACTATCCAGAATGATGCGGTATGTTCTTTACGAAACTGATAAAGACCTTACCATTCTAAGCAAAGAGGTGGATTTTCTTCTCGATTATATTGAACTGATGCGTTTGCGTTTGTCTGATAAAGTAACGCTTCATATTGATATTCCGGAAAAAATGTCCGATTTTTCCATTGCACCGATGCTGATTTTGCCCTTTATTGAGAACAGTTTCAAACATGGCGTCAGTGCCAAAGAAAAAAGTGAGATATATATATCCATGGTTTTGGAAGGTAAAGTTCTCCGATTAAAAACTTCCAATACCATATTCCCTAACAATCCCAATAGCCCTGAACGATTTAACAGCGGTATTGGGTTGGCCAATACCAAACGGAGGCTTTCTTTGATTTATGGAAAAAAAGCACAATTGGACATTGATTCCCATAACCCCGATAATAAATTCAGAGTCGAACTAAAAATAGATTTGGGATGAAAATCAAATGTATCGTCGTGGATGATGAGCCCCTGGCATTGGAAATGGTATGTAAATTTGTGGAGCAGACCGGATTTTTAGCCCTTGAAGGTAAATTCGAAAGTGCATTGGATGCCTTAACTTATATCAATAACCATGAAATCGACCTGATTTTCCTGGATATTCAGATGCCCGATCTTACGGGCATGGAGCTGGCAAGGGTGCTGGAAGGAAGAAGGGGAAAATCCTCCCCAAAAATAATTTTCACTACCGCTTACAACCAGTTTGCCATTGAAGGATATAAGGTGGAGGCCCTGGATTACTTACTTAAGCCTTTCGGTTATGAGGATTTTTTGAAGGCAAGCGAAAAAGCCCTCCGAAACTTTGAAAAGATGAATTCTAATATGTCCATGGGTTCTCAGGAATATATTTTTCTTAAGGTAGAATACCAACTGGTGAAGGTTTTACTAAAAGACATCATTTTGGTTGAAGGGTATAAGGATTATGTGAAAGTTCATCTAATGGGAAAAAAATCTCCTTTGCTTTCCCTCACCACTTTAAAAAGCATGGAAGAAATTTTACCCGCTCATCAATTTATGCGGGTACATAGATCATTCATCATTTCCCTTGATCATATTGAGGCCATCAGTAAGACCAATGTGAACATGGGGATCATGAACATTACGGTTAGTGAAGGATATAAGGAAAGTTTTAACCAATTCCTTAACAAGTGGATCAACTAATAGGAAAACAATCGGCGAATGATTTTTTTTGAAATCTGAATTGGGCATTTTCATACCTAATTATTGCCTTCCCTTTTGGTGAAACTTCCGCTATTAGGCAATCAGTTGACAGCCCAAAGGAATTTTCCATAACCCTTTTGTTCCATTTCGTTTTTGGGGATGAATTCCATCGCTGCTGAATTCATACAATACCTCAACCCGGTAGGGTCAGGCCCATCGTTAAAAACATGGCCCAAATGGGAATCTCCAAATTTACTGCGCACTTCCACCCGGACCATGCCTTGGCTACGATCTATGGGTTTTTCCAGATACCTGGCATCTATGGGTTTTGAAAAACTAGGCCAGCCTGAACCGGATTCATATTTGTCTTTTGAGCTGAAAAGTGGGGCTCCCGATACGATACAAACATATATACCGGATTCCTTATTGCCATTGTAGGGATTATCAAAGGCCCTTTCGGTCGCTTCTTCCATCGTAACCTGGTATTGTAAATTGGTGAGTTTTGCCTTCAATTCACTTTTGGAAGGTTTTTGGTATTTGTCCGCTGCGGGGACTTCCCAATATTGTGCGATAAACCGATCTCTTCCTGACCCCGTTCGGTAGGCTTTATATTCTTTGGGCTGTTTTTTATAATAGTCCTGGTGATAATCTTCTGCCGGGTAAAAATTGGTAAATTTCTCCACTGGAGTTACAACAGGCTGGTCAAAGATTTGCGATTGATCCAATGCCTTTTTGGATGCCTCTGCAACAGATTTTTGCCTTTGGTTGTGAAAAAAAACAGCAGATTCATACTGACTGCCCCTGTCATAGAAGCTTCCCCCATCATCGGTGGGATCAAATAGTTTCCAGAAGATATCGATAATTTCGGAATAACTGATCACGTCCGGGTCAAATGTTACCTGCACGGCTTCCATATGACTTGTTTTTCCTCCCGAAACCTGGCTATAAGTAGGATTTTTCTCTTTACCTCCTGCATAGCCAGACTCCACTTTCAATATGCCATCTATGCCTTCAAATGGAGC
>JBBDSB010000009.1:0-7683 GCA_040905205.1 Cyclobacteriaceae bacterium | reverse complement strand
GGTAGGATAAACCATAGGATTAGGTAAACCAGCAAGCCAGGAAAGGCTGCGCTTAGAATCGAAATTAGCACATAACCCCACCTGAAATAGTCGGATCTCCAACCCAGGTATTTGGCCAATCCTCCACAAACCCCGGCAATCATTTTGTCCGACGGGGTTCTTTTTAGTCGTTTCTCCATTTTTAAATATTGTAGTACCTGTCATGAATTTAATTAAAATGGCCCACTCTACCAAATAAAGTCTTCCTTATGGGGAGAAATGTGGTTTAATTTTAATTGGGAATGTACGCACCTGACTAAATTGAATGCCTGATTAAAAACATGTAATAAATAGAAGTAATTCTATAACGATATCATTTCAATATGATGTAATTTTGAATAATTAAAATTGTTCATTTAATATAAATATATGCAGGCTATGTTATTTCCAGCTCCAGTTAGAAAGATTTACGAAAAAAATGCCAAAGACCAGGTAGACATTTGGAAGTCGGATTTGGAATTATTACATGCCAGAAAAAAACAATTTATAAAAAATTATCCAAATGATGATTTTGACCACATATTAGAAGAACTTTTCAATAAGTATATGGAAAGTAAAAGCATTGTAGACAATATGCCCA
Organism: Cyclobacteriaceae bacterium; assembly: GCA_040905205.1. Lineage (GTDB taxonomy): Bacteria > Bacteroidota > Bacteroidia > Cytophagales > Cyclobacteriaceae > Cyclobacterium. The sequence continues at coordinate 7,064 of JBBDSB010000009.1, read as the reverse complement.
CTACCTCTGACCAGGTATGGGATACCGTTAAACAGGGATATGAGGAAGTTTGGTGCCAAGCGGCTCCTAAGTTTTATAAAATAAAATCACGGCTTTAAACCAAATACCTAAATATACAACTAACCAATTTACCAACTTTGGAATGATAAATCGTTAATACGTGGATTTAATATGGAATATTTTATATTAAATTTAATGTTATTTTAAGATAAATATTTAAATTGATTAAGTAAACTAAAACACACACAAAAAACACACACTATGAGATCTTTATTGTATTTAATTGCCGTTATTGTTGTTATTGGATGGATCCTTGGTTTTTTCGTATATGATGCCGGTGGCGTAATTCATATACTATTGGTCATTGCCGTTATTGCCATAATATTAAGCGTGATCAGGAGGGCATAGCTCCATTTTCCCTTCAACCATCCAACTACCAAAGCCTTACTAAAGGAAACCTAAAACAAAACTAAACCAACTATTTTCTTTAGGCCAATTATCATGACAACGGATATTGTGCAGGTGGGAAAACCAATACTTCCCATCCAGTGGCATTATTTTATGGAAAAAATCGGCATTGAAATTTAAAAATCAACCGAGTATAAATGATTTTTTAAGGCGGGACAACGATTTGAGCAAAAGAATATATGTTCAAAATTAAATTCATTTCCCTATTGATTTGATGCCTTCTCAAAGATTTAAGCAGAAGGAATTCAAAAGATCAAAAAATATTAAACCCGTAAAATGGTCTTAACTTTCATTCACTACCTGGTTCAATGTAGGTTGGTGGCTGATAGGGATTTTAAAAGGCACCCATGGGGGTATATTCCAATGCATGACCATTTGTCCAATTTCTATGATAGTAAGTAAGGATAATATAAATGGAATTTTTGCTGCCGTCGGCAACACAAAATTATTGAGGCTGGATAGAATTTTTCCGGAAAGTGGCCTTGAAATTTATGCCAAACTGGAAAATCTAAACCCAGGAGGAAGTTTCAAAGACAGATCCTCAATAAATATCATTCAAAAGGCTATAAATCTTGGGAAAATCACTAAAAATACGGTAATCATCGAATCCACATCTGGGAACATGGGGGTTGGATTAGCGCAGGCTTGCTTATATTTTGGGCTTAAGCTTATTTTGGTAATTGACCCTTTGATCAACCCACATACTGAAAAACTGTTAGTTACATTTGGTGCTCGTCTGATCAGGGTGAAGCAAAAGGATGATTCAGGCAGCTATTTAATGAGCAGATTGGATAAAGTAAAATCCTTGGTCAAGCAAGAACCAAACAGTTTTTGGACCAATCAATATGAAAACAATTCCAATCCTGAAGCGCAACGGTTGATTGCCAGGGAGCTATTGGATCAGATGGATAATAAGCTGGATTATCTCTTCGTAGGAACGGGTACAGGAGGAACAATAATGGGTTGCCTGAGAGAAATTCAATATAGAGGTCTTGAAACCATTGTCGTTCCCGTTGATGTGATGGGAAGTAAGATATTTGATGCGCCTAAGGGAAATAAAAAAATTCCAGGTATTGGAGCGGGTCAAAAATCAAATTTTATCCTGCCGGAATACCTTCATTTGCCAGTTTATGTTGATGACCGGGAAAGTGTGATGGGTTGTAGAAAATTACTTCAAAGAGAAGCCATTTTGGCTGGAGGGTCTACAGGTGCCGTGGTGGCAGCGATCAGCAAAATGCGTTGTCACCTGCGTAAGAATTCAAAAATAGCCTTCTTAATTTCAGATAGTGGAGAGCGTTACCTGACTACGATTTATGATAATGATTGGGTTTACAAAAATCTTAAACTGGCGCTTTAATTTTGACTGGATAATATTTCGATGACTATTTGGAATTTACAACATATCGATAATTACTATACGGTGAAGGAAACGGCCTTTCCCATTATTTCCGCAAAGGAATACAAGGAATACCGAACATCTAACACTTTGATTGCCATAGTTGGGGGAGGCCCAAAAGGATTTTATGGATTGGATGCCCTTATCACTGCCCTTTACCAGTCCTCGGAAGTTAGCCCTTTGGAAATCCATTGGTTTAATCAATCTGACCGATTTGCATCGGGGGATAATTATAGATTGGATCAGGCCGAATACCTCCTTATTAATTTTCCTATAGGTAAAATCAACATATGGAAAACCAGCTCCATGGAAAATGGTCCATTAGCGGCTTCCTTTAAACTTTCGATGTTGGATTGGTTGAGGAAATTTAAAATTCATCCTTCTGATGTAAAAAAAACATCCTATTCCTCCAGGGCATTAGTTGGTGCCTATTTGAAAGATGGGGCAATACAATTATTAAAGCACCTGCCTCCTTTTGTGAAAGTAAGATGCATTGTTGATTCTATTGAAGATATTGATGTTTCAGATGAAAAGGACAAATATTGGATAAGGGGTGCCCAATTGGGGGTGAATAAAGAACTAAGGTATAGCCATATTTTATTGGCAACAGGCCATGCCTATTCATTTGGAGGGGAACAAACCCAGCAATTGGTAAGTTTTGCCAGGCAATCCGAAGAGGCCTCTTTTATTGGGCATATTTATCCGGTAGAGGATAAGTTGAAATACATCAAAACCACAGACAGGGTGGGTATTAAAGGAATGGGTTTGACATTTATTGATACCGCTTTGGCGCTGAGTGAAGGTAGGGAAGGTAGATTTGAGGGAAATGGAAAAGATTTTCATTATTTACCTTCCGGAAAAGAACCCCTTTCGATGTATGCATTTTCGAAAACAGGAGCACCCATGTTGCCCAGGGTTCCCCATAGTGCTCACGAATATGACCCGCTGGTTTTTATATCAAATGATTGGGTAGAAGGCCTGATTCGGAAAAAGGGTAAGGGTAGGATCGATTTTGAGGAAGATATTTGGCCAGTACTTGAAATGGAATACAGGATTTGTTACTATAAAAGACGGATGCTTGAGCAAGGCCATCCGGACTTTGCTTGGCCAAAGGATATTTCGTCAACGAAACAATTAATCGCTGGTTTTCTGGAAGAATATCCTCAAACACAAAGGTTTTCTTTAGAAAAAATATTGTGTCCTTTCCAAGAATTGGAAAATATAAATGGTGAGGAGTATCATTTCACGGTAATCAATTATCTTGAATCAGCCATAAATGAGGCGTTAGAAGCGCCTGGCAATAGTCCTCTTGGTTTATCCGATGTTTGGCGGAAGGCGCTTCCACATATAAACCAACTTTATTCGTTTGGAGGTTTTAGTGGTGAGGCACAACAGAAATTTGATTCTCAATACCTGGGTAAAATGAACCGTATTAGCTTTGGTCCGCCGCTGATCAACACACAAAAGGTTTTGGCCCTGGCAAAGGCGGGTTTGCTTTTCTTCAGGCTGGGTAGGGATACCCATGTAAGTCCACACGCCCTGACAGGAAAATTCAGAATTTATTCTCAACAAACCAATTACTGTAAGGAGGTCAAGGTACTGGTGGATGCCAGAATTCCAAAACCTATGATGGCAGAGGGATGCCCCAGCATATACAGAAACCTTATAGAAAAAGGGCTTGCCATTCCTTTTAAGAATAATCATTACTTGCCCGGTTGCCTGGCTATTGGCAAACGAGGAAATGTAATCAATAATAAAGGGGATATACTTCCGGGAATCACCCTTTACGGCACGCCTACAGAAGGCGTGACTTTGGATAACGACAGCCTTTCCAGAGATAGGAATGATTTTGTAAGCCTATGGAGCGAAGGGATTGTGCATTCCCTCTTTGCTACCAAGAGAAATTTGGTAATGGGTAAACAGTGACTGAAAAATCAAAAAAATTTAGCCGGGATAGTTTTCATTCCTTAACGCCAATCGTCCATGATTGGGTAAAAGCGCTGCTTCCCCAATATGAATTTATCAGCGAATTGATGACAAAATATGGATCTCCGCTTAACATTCATTCTGCCTTGCCTTTCCAGGAAAATATTGAGACCTTAAAATCGGCTATTAAAGGTTTTGGATTGGATCATCAGATTTTTTATGCCAGAAAAGCCAATAAATGCCTTGAATTTGTTCATAAGGCATATGAACAGGCTTGTGGAATTGATACAGCATCCTGGCAAGAATTAAAGGATGGGTTGGATATGGGCATTCCGGGAAGTAAATTGGTTTTGACCGCTGCCATCAAAACCAGGCTACTATTACAATTGGCTATCGAAAATGGTGTTTTGGTCGTATTGGATAATTGGGATGAAATAGAATTGGTGCAGGATGTGGCCAAATCTCTTGGCAAAAAGGCAAAAGTATCTTTCAGGTTGGGAAACTTTTCATTTCAAAATGGCCTGCTGGCAAGTAGGTTTGGGTTTTCATCCGTGGAGGTTAATAAAATCATTCCAAATTTAACCTCTAATGGAAAGTATCCGACTCTTCAATTTGAAGGATTACATTTTCACCTCAATGGATATAGCATTCCCCATCGGATTTTGGCATTGAAAGAATCCATTAGGCTGGCAGATGAATTCGCCAATCAGGGTATGCCAACCAAATTTATTGATATGGGAGGGGGAATCCTGGTCAATTATCTGGAGTCAGAAATTGAATGGGTAAATTTTCACAAGGCCCTAAGACAAGCAGTATTGGGTCAAGCCAGTCCCATTACCTACAAAAATGATGCTTTGGGCATGGTGTTGATAGAAGGTAAATTATATGGAGCGCCCAAAGTTTATCCTTATTTCAACAAAAATCCGAAAGACATCTTTTTAAGGGAAGTATTAGAGGCTGATTTTGACGGAATACTAAAAATAAATGGGGCTCTGAAAAAAAGAAATATAGAAATTCGAATAGAACCCGGTAGGTCTTTACTTGATCAGGCAGGTATAACGGTCGCAAGAATTATTTTCCGGAAACACAAAAATGATGATATTTTAGTGGGCTTGGAAATGAACAGGACGCAGATGAGTAGTTCAAGTGCCGATTTCCTTTTGGACCCTTTTTATATCAGCAGAAGTTCTTCCCTTTCAGAGGATGAACCAGTGGAGGGATTTTTAGTTGGTGCGTATTGTTTGGAACAGGAATTGATATTGAAAAGGAAAGTTAAGTTTTCAAAATATCCCCAGATTGGGGATATCATGGTCTTTGTCAATACTGCCGGATACATGATGCATTTTTATGAATCACAGGCCCACCTGTTTGATTTAGCGAAAAACATTTTCCTGGGTCCGGATGGAAGCGTCGTTAAAGATAAATATTAGTCCAAAATAAATTTTAAACCCAACAGGTACCATGGAAAAGATTCCAGAACAAAATCAACAAAAACAGCCCGGAGAGGAGCATAAAATGATGCCTCAACCGGAATTCATTAGGGAGGATTATCTTGGCAGTAATAAATTGAAAGGAAAAGTTGCCTTGGTTACCGGAGGTGATAGTGGGATAGGTCGGTCGGTTGCCATTCATTTTGCAAGAGAGGGTGCGGATAGCTGTATCATATATAGGGATGAAGACAAAGATGCCTTGGAAACCAAAAATTTGGTTGAAAAAGAGGGGAGAAAATGTCTTTTACTGCGGGGGGACCTGAAATCAGAAAAGTTTTGTATTGACGCCGTGGAAGAATGTATACAGCATTTTGGAAAATTGGATATTCTGGTCAACAATGCAGCCGTTCAGTTCCCCAAAAACAGTTTACTGGAAATCACAGAGGACCAATTGTCAGAAACCTTTGAGGTAAACATTTTCTCCTTATTTTACCTGACCAAAGCAGCCCTACGGAAAATGAATAAGGGTGGGAGGATCATCAATTCCACCTCTGTGACATCTTATCGTGGCAGTAGTCATTTGGTGGACTATGCCTCTACCAAAGGGGCAATAACTTCTTTTACGCGATCTTTGGCCAAACAACTGGCAGAAAAGGAAATTCTGGTAAATGGAGTTGCACCCGGGCCTATTTGGACTCCTTTGATCCCGGCTACTTTTGATGAGGTCAGCGATTTTGGAAAGGACACTCCTTTGGGAAGGCCTGGCCAGCCTTCAGAGGTTGGACCGGCCTATGTTTTTTTGGCCAGTAGGGATGCATCTTACATTACGGGTCAGGTCATTCATGTCAACGGAGGGGAGGTTGTTGGCGCTTGAGCCTCCATCCACCAAAGGAATAGGATAAGGAAAAGCCACCTGATAGACACAACCCCTATAAGGGTTGAACTGTACGTGGTTGGTATTTATTACCATGCGCATGGCCCTTCTCAGCAAACATGCACGATAGCAGAAAATTTGATGAATGATTTGATTTGGCTTTAGAAGAAGGAAAAATTGGAGGATGGGGATTATGGGCAACCATTTTGCCCATTGGACCTGATCTAGGTTATAATTGGGTCAGTGCAGATTTCTATGACAAGTTTGCTCAAATAGGAGAGTATGGCTGGATAGATTTACTCACAAGAGCCAATCCTGATATAAAAAATATAGATGAACTAAATTCAAAACTGCAATCAAGCCGATCTTTTGTAAAAACTGAGCTATGGGAGCTTGTTGATTATGCCAGGTAATTAAGCCAATATTAGAATTTTTAAAGAAGAAGCCGGATGTATTCATTCGGCTTTTTTTGGTAAAGTCACTGCTTTTCTTTAATTGGTTTTTATCAATTAATTCCAACTTTTATTTTGAAAAATGATCTAGATCTATCTACAAACAAAATCCTGTACTGGTAGGGTTTTGTTGTTATTAAAGAAAGATCCATCTGAAGCCCGGACACCATTGTAATTTCCGTTGGGGGTAAATGCATTGAAGAGTATGTGCCATTTCTTGGCTTTATCAAAGCTTTCCCGTATATTTTTAGAAAAAAAAATGAATTCAATAAGTATTGTAATCCTCGCTTTATGGCTTGGAGCTTGCACACAAAAGCAAGATTGGCCCCTTGCGACAAACATGGATATAGAACAAGTATATGTGCCTGTGGTTCAGAATAAACCCACTACTCTGGCCCGCATAAATGTTGAGTTGGAAAATCCAGCGGTACTTTCAGGTTTACGGGTGGATTTGAAAGGCGAGGTAAAGATGGATGCTATTTCCTTATGGCTTCATTCAGGGAATGCAGAAAAACCCA
>JBBDSB010000008.1:0-13753 GCA_040905205.1 Cyclobacteriaceae bacterium | reverse complement strand
AAAAGCAAGTCGTTTTTTATTTGCATATAGCAAATATAACCCAAGTTATGACAAAAAAGAAAACCGCTTTTTTTCAAAAAAAAATCTCTCTGATAATAACCGGAAAGATTTAATTCACTACTATTATTTGCCTTGAATAATCCTATTTCAATTCCAGATTAACAATGTCTTCTTCTTCCATGCCAATATAATTCATGACAGCTTCGTAATTATTTAGATCCAACCGACTGTTTTCCTCAATCATAAATCCGGGCAACACCACAATCCTAAGGGTTTGATTTTCGGTCCATTCGGGATCCAACTCGGTAAGGTCAAAATTTCCTTCCATGAAAACAATAAAAACGGTGGCCGTATATTGATAATTATAAGTGAGCATGGCTCCTTCAAAGGGATAGAAATTTTGAGGTAACAGCCTCCATACGGAATTTCCCTCCGCCTGGCCCACTTCCAGAAAAACCAATAGATTAGCTCCTGGAGAAATCTCTAGCTGAGAACCTATTACAAAGTCATTTTCCTCTGTAAAGTTGACCTGTCCTTCAAACACCAAATTCAACAATTCTATGCCATCCTCTCCATCCTCTCCATCCAAGCCGTCCTGGCCCGGCGGTCCCTGTGGACCTTCTGGTCCTTCACATGCCGGAAATAGCATTATACCTGACATTAACACCAAGAGTAAAATCTTTTTCATAATCGGTTTTAAATATGTAAACGTTTTTTTGTGCCTTTTGAAAGATAGAGCGGAATAATTTTAAATGCAATATTTTACCCCAAAAAAAGCAGTCCATAATAAAATGGGACTGCATATTAAATAAAGATAACCTCTATGTTTAATTTAAAAATATCCTTGGGATTTTCCCCTGATCTACACCCATTTTTTTGAGAAGGGCATCCTGATCAGATAAGTCCATCCTACCATTGATAAAGTCCGCAGGAATAATCAAGACCCTAAAGACTTGATCATCTGTCCATATTGGTTCAAGGGAATTTAAATTGAAGTTACCCTCAAGGTAAATGGAAAAATCAATGGTGGTAAAATCATAGGAATAAGTAAAAATACCGTTGTTATGGAATACCGTCTTTGGCAAAGGCTTCCAGACAACAAAATTGTCCTGATCTACAAATTCCAGGCGGTAAACCAGTACTTTATCCGAATCCAAAATTTCAAAGCCATATTCACCCAACAGCCCGTATTCGCCCGCTTCCATAAAATCACCCTCTATATCAAAGACTTCACCTACTATGTTTACCCCATCGGTGCCGTCTTGACCTGGAGGTCCTATGGGGCCTATTGGGCCTTCGCACCCTAAAATAAGGAAAAAGCCCAGTCCTAAAATGGCCATGTTGACCAAACCAATTTTGCTGTATCTATTCATTTTGCTATATTTTTAATAAAACAAATAATTAATTAAACCTTCTCTAAAATCATACCATAAAACATAAATGCCTGAATATTTAAAGCTTATCAGATGTTTTTGGCCAGAAACACCCAACTTTAAAAGGTCATTGAAGAGGTGCCCATACCTCGACCCAATCAGGGCCTTTGATTTTGTCAATGAAAATCCCCTTTAATTCCACCCCTTGTTCTTTGGCAAATGCTTTAATTTTTTCCTTCGTATTTTCCGGACCAGGCATCACAAAACGATGCATACGCATTTCCGCCTTAAGGGCCCTTTTACAAGAAATTTCAACCCTGTCCCAGGATAATGAATCAGAAGAAGCATATACTTTTTCAAAACCAATAAATACGTGTAAAGTATCTCTTTTCCCAGATGGTTCCTTATAGTAAATAGTGGACAATGGCAAATCTTTACGGGAGGCCTCCACCTTGCTAAAAGCCTTTCCTAATCGCTCATCCTGTGGTGTGCCTATATAATTTACTCCAAACAGGACAAAGTCATTACAGGTGGATAAACTGATCTCTGCCGACCTAAAGCCTCCCCAATGCCAATAGACACTTATAAGGCAAAGGAAAACCACCAAGAAAAGGACCACTGATTTAAAGTAATTGCTCATGGTTAAAACAAATACCGTACACCTATTCCACCCTGAATTTTTAGATGACCCAACCTATCCATTAATTCTAAAAAGAAACCAAATTCTGCGAAAGCTGAAATTGGCAAGTCCTGAAACAAATATTCGGTTCCTATAAAAGCCTCGGGTCCAAAGTCAATATTGTTTCGGGTTTCTGTGCTGACCGGAAGTGTCTCCGATCCAGTGGGCGTATGGTAGTAGTAAGTTACCTCTACACTTCTCATTTGTAACCCAACCCCCCCGTAGCCTAAAAGTAAGCCCTCACTGATATTAAATTCTGAATTGTAGTTTTGATGGTAAGCCAGCCTAAGGTTCAGGGAAAGGGCATTCGAAGCACTTTGGCTATTATAAATGGCGGAACTCAAGGGTCTGTTGTTTTCAAAAGCCCTTCGGTAATATTGGATACTGTTTGGCCCTCCCCGGCCAATCATCGCCTCAGCTGAAATATCCTTCTTAATGTAGGTTTTATAGGTGATGGATAGAGGTTCACCGATTCTCAGGCCTATCTGATCGCTTTGGGCATAGGTTGCCATTGAACAGCTAAATAAGACAATAAACAGGAAATATTTCATGGAATCAATTTTGGGTGTGGATTTTGGACTTTCAACGAACAGATGTGGGGACAAGTTGCATGCATCGAAAAACTTTTTTTATTATGCTAATTAATGACCATTGATTTCATCTGCATTTGGTGCAATTGTGCATAATAACCTTCTTGATTTAATAAATCCTCATGTTTACCCTGCTCCTTAATTTCACCTTGGTGCAGTACAATGATTTTTTCGGCCTTCTGAATGGTGGAAAGCCGATGAGCGATGATGATGGAGGTACGTCCCTGCATCATCTTCTCTATGGCACCCTGAATCAATTCCTCCGTTTCGGTATCAACAGAAGAGGTAGCCTCATCCAAAATGATAATTTCAGGATCATACACCATGGCCCGGACAAAGGAAATCAATTGTCTCTGCCCTCCCGAAAGGGTTCCTCCCCTTTCTTTCACATCATAATCCAATCCCCCTGGTAGTTTTTCAATAAATTTTCTGGCCCCGACCAACTCTGCCGCATAAAGCACCTGGTCTCTTTTTATCTCAGGATTTCCTAATGTAATATTTTGAAATATGGAATCCGAAAACAAAAACACATCCTGCAAAACCACCCCAACATGCTTTCTTAAAGTAGCCAGTTCATAATCTTTGATATCAGTGCCGTCAATTTTTATTTTTCCTTTTTGGATATCATAAAACCTACTGATTAAATTGATGATTGAAGATTTTCCCGCACCAGTGGCACCCACAAGGGCCACCGTCTCTCCATGGTTCACCTGCAAATTGATGTTCTTTAAAACCCATTCCTGCTTATCATAAGCAAACCAAACCTTTTCAAATTGGATATTACCCTTGATTTTTTCTGGAGCAAATGCACCTTCATTTGAAATCTGGTCCCGACTCTCCAAAAGAGAAAAGATCCTGGAAGAACTGACCACGCCCATTTGAAGGGTATTAAAACGGTCTGCTATCATTCTTATCGGTCGGAAAAACAATTGCAGGTACATGATAAAAGATATTAACACCCCTACCTTAATTTCCAAATCAAAAACACCCGTAGCCCCGTACCAAACTACCAGCCCGATACCTATGGCCTGGATGATCTCCGCGACAGGATAATATACCGAATAATATAGTACCGATTTAAGGTGAGCCCTTCGATGCTCCTTATTAATGACTTTGAATTTTTCAAATTCCCTTTTTTCCCTGTTAAACACCTGAATGATATTCATACCTGTAATGTGCTCCTGCAAAAAAGAATTGAGATTGGATACCGCATTCCTGACATCATTAAAGGAAACTTTCACTTTTTCCTTAAAAACATATGTAGAAATGACCAGCAAGGGCAAGGTACATAAACTCACCAAAGTCAATTTCCAATCAACATAAAACATTACTGCCAAAATAGATACCAGCTGCAATAAATCACCAATAATTTCAGCCAATCCCTGGCTGAAAACATCGGAGAGAGTTTCCACATCAGAAATATTTCTGGTCACCAGCCTGCCAATGGGCGTTTTGTCAAAAAATTTTAACTTCATTTTCAACAGATGACGGTATAACTTTACCCTGATATCCCTGATAATTACCTGTCCCAACCAGCCTGAAAGATAGGTATGGCCAAATTGGACCACCGAATGAATCAACAACAACCCGACGAGCAGGTAAGTCATCCATAGCAAGCCCTCTGCATCGCCGTATGCGACATAATCATCTATTGCAATTTGAATAAGTAATGGCCGCAAGGGAGCAAACAATGCCAATAAGAAAGTTAAAATGACCAAAAAATAAAACCTGCTTTTATAGGGTTTTACAAATTGATATAACTTTTTAAGCACCTGTGAATCCAGGATATCCCCACTCTTTATGTTTTCTTTTTCCAATGCCAAAACTCAGTTGTTTTTTTGAAAATTCTCTCCGGATAAGTCACTCGACTCAAAAAAAGCCCTTGAGGAGGAACAGCAGAACCCGCATTAGTCCTTTTTTTGCTTAAAATAATATCCACAAATTCCTTTTCTCCCGACATGCCACGACCAACTTTTACCAAAGTACCTACTATGGCTCTCACCATCCCCCTTAAAAACCGGTTGGCCTCAATATGAAATATCAAACCATGGTCAATTCGTTCCCAATAGATCGACTTTATTTTGCAGTCAAAACTCTTTACCTCCGTCTTTGTTCTGCTGAAGGCTTGAAAATCAGTGTAATTTAAAAGAAGATTTGCGGCCTTTTCCATGGCTTGTTGATCCAATGGATAATAACAGTGCCATGCCTGACCGCATAAAAAGGGATCTTTTCTGAAATGAATATGGTATTCATACTTTCTCCAAACCGCATCAAACCTGGCATGGGCGTTGGAGACAACAGGTATCAAATTATTGGCCACTATATCGTGAGGCAAAACACCATTCATCCTTTTAAGGAAACCGGTTTGGCCAAGATCACCGGCATAATCGAAATGTAAAAACTGTTGTCTTGCATGTACACCGGCATCTGTCCTTCCGCTTCCCATTACAGGCGTTGGAATTTGAAACAAAACCATTAGGGCTTTCTGTATGGTTTCCTGAACCGAAGATGCGTTCTTTTGAAATTGCCAGCCATGATAATTACTGCCATTATAGGCCACTTCCATAAAGTAACGTTGCAGTTCTTCCATTTCAAATGCAAAGATATAAATATGCCTAAAATAAACCCTGATTTAAAGTATTCCTTGCGAAAAATCAAATAACCCATTTTCTTTGTCAAAAGTAAAAAAATGATACAACGACTCCAAAGTGTTTTTCTGGTTCTGGTAGCATTGGCCATGGTCGCTGCAACCCTTTCTCCAATTTGGTTGCAGGTCAACCCAGAGCAATCCCAAAGTATGGAACTGAATGCCTGGTATTTGGTTATTAAAATCCTGCCAGGCGAGGAAATTATTTCTCAAAACAGCAATTACTATATTGGAATTTTGGCCATTCTGGCGGCAATGCTTGCCCTTTACAGCTTATTCCAATTTAAAAACAGAAAAAAACAGCTGCTTTTAAACATGATCAATGCCCTTTTGATGGGCCTTACTTTGGGAACCGTGATATACGTAAGCTATCAGGCCAATTTGGAATTCAACCCCAATGTCAGTGGCGCCTATGTTTTGGGGTTTTATTGTATCATCTTCGCCTTGATCATGAATCTGATCGCCAACAGGTTTATTAGAAAAGATGAGATGCTGATTAAATCCATTGATCGTATTAGATAACCAACCCATAGATTGCATTAAGAAAATTACCGGTGGATGGGAGAAATATCTACGGGGATAAATTTGAGCTGGTATAAATAAAAATGTTTGATGGAAAGACAAAAAAATTGTTTCTGGTCATCAAAAGAACGGCAGACCTGATGTGCATCTTATTGGCCATAGCAACATTGGTCATTGCATTGCGTGTTTTTGGATAAGGGGATAAACGGTATAGGTTGACTGGATGATAGGGGATTAAAATAACTTAAGGATGAAAAAAGAAACATTGGCCATACATGGAGCCAATTTTATAACGGATTCCCTAAAACCGGTGATCCAACCTATCACATTGTCAACCACCTTCACACATCAGGATGATTCCATGCTCTACGGTAGATTGAATAATCCAAACCGTTTGTCGCTGGAAAAAGTGCTGGCCTCATTTGAGCAGGGTGCTGATGCGGCAGCATTTGCTTCAGGAAATGCCGCAGGCAATGCGGTGTTTCAAGCCTTACCACAAGGTGCGCACATGATTGCACCCGACGACATGTACCATGGACTTAAAGATTTGATTACTTCTGCCTTTTCTGATAAAATTGAGGTGGATTTTGTGGATCTTAGAAAAGTAGAAAATTTTGAAAATGCCATTAAGCAAAACACCCGGTTATTATGGATAGAGACCCCTTCCAATCCATTGCTTCATATCTCTGACATCAGGACCCTATCGGATGGTGCACATAAAAATGGTATTCAGGTAGTTTGTGACAGTACATTCGCTACACCTATTTTCCAACAACCCTTATTGCTCGGTGCTGATATTGTGATGCACAGCAATACGAAATACATTGGGGGTCACAGTGATGTCATTGGCGGTATTTTAGTAACAAAAGAGCATACAGAAATATGGGGAAAAATAAAAAACATCCAAAAATTGGCTGGTGCCGTTCCGTCTCCCTTTGACACTTACCTGCTTACAAGAAGTATCAAAACGCTACCCTACAGGATGAAAGCACATGCCGAAAATGCAGGTGCCCTATCCATATACCTTGAATCACACCCCGGGATTGATAAAGTATATTACCCGGGATTAACCTCCCATGAAGGCCATCAGACAGCGGCTTCACAAATGTCGGGTTTTGGTGGAATGCTATCGTTCCTTCTCAAAGGCACCGCCCGGGACGCCGATCGTTTTATTGAAAATTTAAGCTATTTTTCGAACGCCACCAGTTTGGGAGGTATCGAAAGTCTAATTGAAAGAAGGGCTAAAATTCAGGGACCTGGTACAACCATTGCTCCCAACCTGATCAGAGTATCGGTAGGTTTGGAAAATATTGATGACCTTATTGAGGATTTGGAAACAGGGTTTGCTTCATTGTAAAGGAATCAGTAGGGCATTTCACTTTCGGTTGTTAAAATCAATATGAATTCTCAGAAAGTGAATAAACCTTTTCCTTTTCGCCCTGCCCTTTGCCAGGTTCAATTTTAGGAGATAATTTCCTGTTTTCCAGATCTTTCTCTTTGTATTTGCTCAGGGTCACTTCCATATCCGCACCAGACTCTATTTCAATTTTTTCGGAATGAATTTGCCCTCTCACTTTCGCTTCAGCGGTGAACCGGGCTAGCCCTTTTACAAAAATATCTCCAAATACCTCCCCCATCACACAGATTTCAGACCCATGAATGTCACCCTTTACTGTTCCGGAAACGCCTACAATAACCTTTTTTAAAGTGGAAACATTCCCTTCAATATCACCCTCCACCCTGATATCACTTGATGCTTCAACATTGCCCCTGATATTTAAACCAGGTGCAAAAACCGATGTAGAATTTGCCATTTCCATTTCTTCCTGAAATTTTTTTTCTTTGGTCCACATAAAATACCCTTGATTAAATCAAATCGGTCTTTACTAAACTTATTGTTAAGCTTAGATAAAGAACTCCTCCCAATTGTATACAAATATCACAAATTTTTATACAAAAACTTGCATTTACACCAATGATTTTCGGGTAGCAAACAATTGGATTTTGATCTATTAAGTAAATGATTTTTTAGGATACTTCCCATGGATTGAAAGCTTTACTAAAGAAAAGAACCAATATGTCTTATCCTGCCCATCCTTCTCTATCCAGGCTTCTGTATTGGATGGCTTCAGCCAGGTGCTCAACTTTAATCTCCTCCGAAAGGTTCAAATCGGCAATGGTCCGGGAAACCTTCAGGATCCTGTCATAAGCCCTTGCCGAAAGCCCCAGTCTTTCCATTGCAGTTTTGAGCAGGGCATTCCCCGCACTATTGATTTTACAAACCTCTTTCACCATGTGGGAGGCCATCATGGCATTACAGTGAACCTCCGGACTTTCTTTAAACCGTTCTACCTGCTTTTCCCTTGCTGCAGTCACCCTGTCCCTTATGGCTTTGCTGGATTCTGATTTTCTGTTTGAGGTCATTTCTTCAAACTTAACCGGGGTAACTTCCACATGGAGATCTATCCTGTCCAAAAGTGGTCCGCTCACCCTGTTAAGGTATTTTTGAACAATGCCCGGCCCACAGACACATTCTTTATCAGGATGGTTATAATACCCGCAGGGGCAGGGATTCATGCTGGCAATCAACATAAAATTGGCTGGGAAATCCACCGATATCTTTGCCCTGGATATGGTCACTTTTCTTTCTTCCAGAGGTTGGCGCATCACTTCCAATACGGTCCTTTTGAATTCGGGAAGTTCATCTAAGAAAAGTACCCCATTATGTGATAATGAAATCTCCCCGGGTTGGGGGTTACCACCGCCTCCTACCAAAGCCACATCACTGATGGTATGGTGGGGAGACCGAAAGGGCCGTTGTGCGATTAAGGAAGTCTCACCACTCAATTTACCGGCTACAGAATGGATTTTGGTAGTTTCCAACGCTTCATGAAGGCTCAGGGGAGGTAAAATGGATGGAAGCCGTTTGGCCAACATGGTCTTACCCGCACCTGGAGGCCCTATCATAATGACATTGTGACCACCCGCAGCTGCGATCTCCATGGCTCTTTTGATGTTTTCCTGCCCTTGAACATCCGCAAAATCAAATGCATAATCCTCTAAAGAATCGTAAAATATGTTTCTGGTATCAGCCACCATTGGTTCCAACTCTATCTTTCCTTCTAAAAATTGAATGGCCTCTTCCAGGTTTTCAACACCGATAATGTCCAGGTTGTTGACAATGGAAGCCTCCCTGGCATTTTCTTTTGGTAAAATAAAACCGCGAAAACCTTTTTTCCTCGCTTCAATGGCGATGGGTAAAACGCCTTTAATGGCTCTCAAACCTCCATCCAGGGAAAGCTCCCCCATCAGAATGTAATCCTCTAAAGCAGGAAAAAACACCTGTTCGGAAGCCTGAAGTATGCCCATGGCAATGGGCAAGTCATAGGAAGATCCCTCTTTCCGGATATCTGCTGGGGCCAGGTTGATTACCACCTTCTGCCTGGGCATACGATAGCCGAAATATTTCACAGCAGATTCAACCCTTTGTTGGCTTTCTTTAACTGCACTGTCCGGCAAGCCAACCATATAAAAACTGGTGCCCTGGCCCACATTTACCTCAATGGTGATGAGCTTGGCATCCACACCGGATACCGCACTACCAAAAGTTTTTGCTACCATTCTTAAAATTTTAAACAAAACATCAATGCCATGTTTAATATAGCCAATTCCGCTGTATCTACATGGGATTTTTATTTAAAATTTTTTCTGGGTTTGATGGAGGAGGAATCCTTGTCATCTGGCTGTTCTTCGGTTTTTTTATCGACCTGTCCCATTTTGGCCCCTCTTTCCAGATCAAAAACCATGGCTTTCAATTCCTTTTTTTCCATTTCCAGCTTTTTAATTCTGGAATTGAGGTGGGACGCATACCATAAACCAAGGCCCCAACAGATTAAATAAATTACCAAGCCTACCAAAAACCAGGTAACCACCTCTCCTGTCTCCGGTGTAACACTCCACAATCTTTCGTAAGTCAGGAAATACACTAACCCCATTCCAAAAAACAGGGCTGTCAAAAGCTGGAAAATACTGTTCATTTTTTTCATATGGGTAAAAATTAGGGTTTATGCACACAATATACTAAACAGACTGCATTTGGGAAAGTTTTTTGTACAAACCATTTTTCTCAATCAAGTCTGCGTGATTTCCCTGTTCTACTATCTTTCCTTCTTCGATTACCAATATTTCATCCGCATGCTGGATCGTGCTGAGCCGATGGGCAATCACTAAAGAGGTTCTGTTTGCCATCAATTTTGACAATGCTTCCTGAACCAATCTTTCCGAGGCGGAATCCAATGCGGAGGTGGCCTCATCCAATATCAAAATGGCGGGATTTTTCAAAACCGCCCTGGCAATGCTCAACCTTTGCCTTTGCCCGCCGGATAGTTTGGTGCCTCTCTCCCCTATATTGGTTTGATACCCTTTTTCCAATGCCTCTATAAATTCATGGGCATTGGCTATTTTGGCTGCATCCATTACTCTTTCAAGGGATATATCCTTTATTCCAAACGCTATGTTATTGAAAACGGTATCGTTAAAAAGAATGGACTCCTGGGTAACAATACCCATCAAGTTGCTGATATCCTCCAGGCGATAAGCCCGAAGGTCGGTACCATCCAATTTTACACTGCCCGAGGTAGGATCATAAAACCTGGGCACCAAGTCTACCAAAGTAGATTTGCCTCCCCCAGACGGGCCAACAATAGCAATGGTTTTACCCTTTTTAAGTTTAAAATCAATATTTGTCAAAACCGGCGTTTCACTGTAGGCAAAATATACATTTTCGAATACAACAGCTTGGTGAAAATCGGAAATCCTTTTGCCTTCCGGATTATCACTGATTTGGGGATGGGCATCCACCACCCCAAAAATCCTATTGGCTGAAGCAAGACCCCTCTGAATGGTGCTCAAAGCCCTGGATATTTCTTTTGCAGGGTTGAGTACTTGCGTAAATAAAATGATATAGGCAATAAATTCACTTGCGCCCAGGGCGGATTCATTGCTAAGCACCAGGTTTCCTCCATAAAGAAGAATACCAGCCACTACCGTCACCCCCAGAAACTGGCTGATGGGTGATGCCAATTCATTTCTTCTGGCCATGGATACATTTATTTTGGCATAATAATCCGTTTCCGTTTCAAATTTCGCCTTGATGTATCCGCCAGCTCCAAAGGCTTTGATCACCCGCATGCCACTAATGGTTTCGTCCAATATATTCACGATCCTACCCAGCGATTCCTGGCTTTGCTCTGCCTTTTTTCGAAGTCTTTTTGTCACATAACCTATGATGGCTCCAGACACTGGAATCAATAAAATGGTAAAAAGTGTGAGATTAAAGGACATGAAAAACAAAACCGCGAAATATAAAATCACCGTTACCGGCTCTCTGAAAACCACCCGTAATGATTGTACAATGCTGTTCTCCACTTCCTGGATGTCATTGGTCATTTTGGAAATCAAATCTCCTTTCCTTTCATCAGAAAAATACCCAATATGCATTTTCCGCACCGCATCAAAAATATTTTCTCTCATACCTTTAACAATATCTGCCCTTACTTTGGCCAATACAACTCCGGAAAGATAGGCAAAGAGGTTACTTAAGAATACAGAGATGACAATAATTATGCAAACATAAACCAAGGTTCCGAATTTCCCATAAATCATGGCCACCTGAAGAAAATAGTAATTAAACAAGTGCATGAAATACTGTATCGAAAGGGTGAAATCAGGCTTTTGGCGGTATTGCTCTAACTCACCTGGACTCACTTGTTCAAATATTACATCAAAAAGTGGCTTTAACAGGGTGAAATTCAATAACCCGAAAATGATGGAAAGCAACGCATAAGAAATATATACCGGGAAATACTGCCTGTAAGGCCTTGCATAGGCCAGTATTCTCAAATAAGTTTTCATGGTTCAAATTCTGGTAATTGGCCCGCAATTTACCATTTTTTAAATAGTATCGAAGGAATTTAACTTATGCCATGCGCCTCGGCCATAGGCCGATTCCCTTTAAAAATGATGGTCAAACCTACCGATATTAAGCCTTAAAGATAATTGTCCAAAACTATTATTTAAGTCCTCTATATCGGTTTCGCTTTTCATGCTCCTTAAAGTTTGCGAAAAATCCAAAAATAAATTATGTTTTAACATGTAGCTGCATTGGAATGAGCCCATAAAAATTTTTTGACTGACCCCCTGCCCAATAAAATTACCAAATAATCCCGTGCTACTTCCTACCCTGTTTTTTAATATATCCCCTCCGAAATTTGCTTCTTCAGTAGGATCTGATCCAAAATTCTGAACCAGCATTGTTCCCCGTAAAATCAATCTAGTCAGGGGTTGGTAGGATATTTTTGCAATTAATTCCCTGAAATTTGCTCCCATTGGATGGGTAAGTGGCATTCGGTAATTGCTAAAGGACTGATGGTTGAATTTTTCCTGGTACATATAGGGTCTGGCTTGGTTGTATTCCATTTGCAGGTCTAAATTGTTTATCCCTGCCACATCCACATATTTGCATCCCAACTGGACCCCATGCTTGTTTCTGCTGGACCCCTTTCCGGTGGTCCCAAAAAATTCATCAAATACGAATTCATCCAGTACAAATTGACCATATAACTGCATCCTTACAGCAAAATTCCACTTAAAGTCAGTCCCAACCATGACCTTATCCGGTGAACCCAATTGGTGCTCAACCCAGCGGTTAAAAATTATTGGGTTGAGGTAATTCAGGTCAAAATGGTTGGCCATGACGGATTCAAACAGGCCGACATTCAACCTTTTGCCGAAATTCATACCAAGGCGGTGAAAGGTAAACCACTTTTGTGGATACCTTCCATCAGTTGGAAATCCCCGGTCGGTGATGATGTCCGCATTCATCTGACCCCAGATGTTGGTAAAATTTATTTTCCAGATTTTGGTGTTGATTTTAAAAAATGGGTAGGGGTTGGAAAAATCCGATAAAACCAATGAGCGGTAACCCTCCCCTATAAAATTACGATCATGACCCATCTGAAATTGGATATGCTCTGTTGCCTGAAAATTGATATATCCCATGGCAGAAAAATAGCTATATCCACTATCTCCATACCTTTTCCAGAAGCCTTCTCCGGGAACAGCTCCCTTGTGCCTGGCATAATCCCTGACCCAGGACGGGAATACCACATCAGTTGTGGTGAAAAAAGAATAGAACCCGATCTTTCTATCGATACTTCCGCGCAGGGCGATGCCCCGGCTGTTTCGGAATCTTCCCACAGGTTCCTGGCTTTCAATGCCACCTTGAAAATAAATGACAGGATTGACATGCACGTCAAATGTCTCATTTCTGAAGAAATAAAAATCCGAAGGGGTTTGGTAAAATCTTTTACCCCTGTTGATCTTGGAAACAGGAGCTTTATTTTCATAAAATTCCCAACTGTCCTGCCTCAGATAATCCAGGTTAAAGGAATCGATTTTAGTCAAATTGAAGGTTTCTTTTCGGTATTCTATTAAAAATTCAGCTACCTTATCCCTTCGATAGGGTTTGGTACCCGTATGGAAAGAGGGATTGAATTCCCCGTTTTTGATTTCATACCGTTCCAGCAAATGGTAATAGTCCCTGTCAAATGGTAGGTAAGCACTTTGCGCCAGCAAAGTGCAAAAGTGAATACCTGAAAAAACCAGTATGAAAAAAAATAACCTCATAAATCATGAATGTTTTATTAAATAATGGCCCAAATCTCTCTATTCGATATGAATTAATCGCCATCAACTACAAACCTTTGGAACATCAATCGGTTGACAGGGCTAAAATTAACCAACTAATTTATATTTGAAAGAGAATATTTTGGAGAAATTTAGAAAAAAGGGTAAATTTGTGCCTCAATTTGAATACGAAGAAAAACGAAAGGCAATAAAATGAAAAAAGACATCCATCCAAATTACAGGGAAGTGGTTTTTT
>JBBDSB010000007.1:0-2248 GCA_040905205.1 Cyclobacteriaceae bacterium | reverse complement strand
GAAAAAACAAACAAAATATAATTATGGGAAAAATTATTGGTATAGACTTGGGTACGACCAACTCTTGCGTCGCCGTAATGGAAGGAAGTGAGCCCGTGGTAATTCAGAACAGCGAAGGAAGAAGGACGACTCCTTCAATTGTGGCATTTTTAGACAATGGGAATGGGGAAAGAAAAGTGGGGGACCCTGCTAAAAGGCAGGCCATCACTAATCCCGGTAATACCGTTTCCTCCGTAAAGCGGTTTATGGGAAAGAAGTTTTCCGAAATTTCAGAAGAGAGGAAACATGCCTCCTATAAGGTAGAAAAGGGAGCCAATGACACCGTAGCGATAAAAATTGGAGACCGCTCCTATACTCCTCAGGAGCTTTCAGCGATGATCCTTCAGAAAATGAAGTCTACCGCAGAGGATTTTCTTGGTCAGGAGGTGACCGAGGCAGTAATTACTGTTCCGGCCTATTTTAATGATTCTGAACGCCAGGCTACAAAAGAAGCAGGACAAATTGCAGGTCTTGATGTAAAAAGAATCATCAATGAGCCTACAGCTGCAGCTCTTGCCTATGGTTTGGATAAGAAAAACCAGGATTTGAAAATTGCGGTGTATGATTTGGGTGGAGGTACCTTTGACATTTCTGTTCTCGAATTGGGTGATGGAGTTTTTGAGGTGAAGTCCACTAACGGTGATGTTCACCTTGGAGGGGATGACTTTGACCAGGTGATCATCGATTGGTTGGCAGATGAATTTAAATCTGAAGAAGAAATTGATCTTAGAAAAGATCCAATGGCACTCCAGAGATTAAAAGAAGCAGCAGAAAAAGCGAAGATAGAACTTTCCAGTTCTTCCAATACCGAGATCAATCTGCCTTACATTACCGCTACCCAATCCGGGCCTAAGCATTTGGTCAGGAATTTATCCAGGGCAAAATTCGAACAATTGTCAGATGGTTTGGTAAAAAGGTCCATGGACCCTGTAAGAAAGGCGATGAAGGATTCCGGATTATCCCCGTCCGATATTGATGAGGTGATATTGGTGGGTGGATCTACCCGGATACCTAAAATCCAGGAAGAGGTTGAGAAATTCTTTGGTAAGAAACCATCTAAAGGTGTAAATCCCGATGAGGTAGTAGCCATTGGAGCTGCGATACAGGGTGGTGTGCTAACAGGAGAAGTGAAAGATGTCCTGTTGTTGGATGTGACCCCACTTTCTTTGGGTATAGAAACAATGGGAAGCGTCTTCACCAAATTGATTGAATCCAATACCACTATTCCTACCAAGAAGTCTGAGGTATTTTCAACTGCAGCTGATAACCAGCCGGCAGTAGATATTCACGTACTTCAGGGTGAAAGGCCGATGGCCAAGGATAACCGAAGTATTGGAAGATTTCAATTAACGGATATTCCACCGGCTCCAAGGGGCGTACCGCAGATCGAAGTAACATTTGATATTGATGCCAACGGCATACTTAATGTTTCAGCCAAAGATAAAGGAACCGGAAAAGAACAAAAAATTAAAATTGAAGCTTCTTCCGGGCTGTCTCAGGAGGAGATTGACAAGATGAAAAAAGAGGCTGAAGCCAATGCAGCCACTGACAAGGCTGAAAAAGAAAAAATAGACAAGTTAAACCAAGCCGATAGCCTCATCTTCCAGACTGAAAAGCAGTTAAAGGAATTCGGAGAGAAACTTTCTGAAGGAAATAAAACTGCTGTAAAAGAAGCTTTAGAAAAGTTAAAGACAGCACATCAAAGTCAGGATATTGCCGGAATTGATGCGGGAATGGAAGCTTTGAATAATGCATGGAGCGCAGCTTCGCAGGAAATGTACAACGCTACGCAAGGTGCAGAAGGCGGTCCTGCGGGTGCAGGAGGAGATGCTACAGGCGCTGCTTCTGATCAGGGTGCTGAAGGCGCCTCAGGAGATGGGGTTTCTGATGTTGATTATGAAGAAGTAAATGAAGAGGATAAAAAATAAGTTCCAGATTTGGGGTTTATCGATAATGGCGTCTCCATTTTAGGAGATGCCATTATTTTTGCCCTGTTTTTTTCTGGTCATCTTATAAAATCAAAAAAAAATATGCAATTGACATCTGAAAATAAATTAAAAAAATTGATTATCGTTGGAGACAGGTTGTTGATCAAATTAAAGAAACCGGATCAAAAAACCTCCAGTGGATTATATTTGCCTCCCGGTGTGCAGGAAAAAGAAAAAGTCCAGCAGGGTTATATCATTAAGGCTGGGCCGGGCTACCCGAT
>JBBDSB010000006.1:0-13818 GCA_040905205.1 Cyclobacteriaceae bacterium | reverse complement strand
TTAGAATACTCTTAGAAATTGCTGACGAAAAATGGCAGGAATGTTTTTCTACTTCGAAACCAATGCAATGATCAGTGCTCATTTACTAAGAATCCGTATGAGGATTGATATATCTTACATTATTGGTTTTTCGTACATTTGAACATTAATCAAAACAATAATGGAACGTATCGTAATTGAAGTGGATGAGCGGGTGGCAAGTGCCTGGCGAGCGGCATCTTCAAAAAAGGAAGAAAGAAATCAGCATGGTGGTAGAAGCACAAGTTAGCAAACAGTTAATGAAAGACAGTGTGGAAGATTATATACAATTTTTGGCAGAATTAAGGGAAAAGATGGCACAACGGGGCCTGACTCCTGAGATTCTGGAGAATATCATGAAAGATGACTGAAATGGTTTTCAATCTCTTTTTGACTAGGTCGACTACCAGGCTGCCTCAGATTTTGAAGGTCTTGGCTCAAGACTACTTTTTTTTGCTCAAAGGTCATGATCGATTCCAGAAAGGTTTCAAACAGCCGAGAGACATTGGTGTTGTTTTGTTTGGCGAAGGATTTTGCCCAATTGACCTTTTCTTTATCCCTTATGCTCAATGTCAATTTTTCCATACGTATATAATTTCTTTTTTATTGATAAACGTACGTATATTATTGGGGTATTCAAAGTTTTGATTTTTTATCTGACTGCATGGTCTGAAGGGTAACCGTTGTAAGTGTGAAACCTTTTTGAACCGTTTTGTCTGGCACCAAATATGACAAGGGTTTAAGAATGTCAAATACCCAAATGGTGGTTTACTACCGCCAGAGGCAGGATATTCACCCTGTTTGCCTGGGACTATTGATGCTGCAATACGAAATTGAGCGGATCGATGACAGAAAGGGCTGAGGCAAAGGACCTGACCTTTGGGAGGGGACTTTTGCCGGAGATGAGGGAAAAGTAAGGGTATTAATTCTTATCCGAAAGAGGAAAGGAATTCTTCTGGGGTTGATACGGGTAAGATTTGTAAAGCAGTTTTGAAATCATGGATGTTTCTGGTGACAAAATAATCCACGCCATCATGAAGAGCAGTATAATATTGTAGGGCATCCTCTTTATCGCTGAATTTTGATGCCAACGCTTGCATCATTTGACTCTTTCCGCCACTTATCACTTGGCAAACTGACATTAAATCCATCAAGCGCTCTTGCGCATTTGGTAATTTATAGATATCATATGATAAATAAATTAGATTAGCGAGACTGCACTCCCCAATCACTAAGGCAATTTTGTCTTGCGCAACCCATTCAATCAATTTGACAGCCGTCTCAAAAAAAGGTTTCCTCTTGGAAATGATGTCAAAGGCTACATCTGTATCCAGATAAACTTCAGGCAAACTTCCTTTTAACATGTTCTTTGATTAGTTTCTTGTCTTCCAGTTCGTTGATGCTGTCGTATTTTTCAAGTCGATTAATAAGCATTTCTGCAGCCCTTTGAGGTGCTGTTTTAATTTGATTAGACCCCATGCTTTCAAAGATTTCCTCAAACATCTGGGATAGGGATATGCCTTGGTTTTTAGCTTTTCTTTTTGCAGCCTCAATTACGCTTTTTTTAACCGTTAAAGTTAATTTAGTCTTCATGATAATACGTGTTTTTGTAAATGTACGTATTTTTTCTAAAAATGCGCATTTTCTCTGTATACCGTTTGATGAGACCTTTTTTTGGTTTTCTTTCCGGATGCGTTTTTTAATTGTCATTCGTTATCTTTTTAATTGCTGATCAAGTTGCTTTTTTATTGTTCTTAAACTTTCATTTCCCACATTTAGCGATTGTGCTATTTTATGCCATTGATTCACCGCCTCTTTCACCTCTTTTATTACCTGCCGGGCTTTGGTAATTTGAAATTTCTCTGCCAACTTCAATAGCTGTAAGGTATTGGGGTTTCTGCCTTCCCCCATTACCATCGAACTATGTTCACCTCCTGGGCCATAAGAAAAAGTAAGGTCATAGGCCGGAGCGAATGCCCATTTCCCGTCTGCGTCCATCTTAAATGAGAAATTCTTGCTGTGATCATCTCTGTTGTGCGCAAAAACATTGAAAACCGCAAGTCTAAACACCTTTTCTACCTCTCGCATGTCTTTACACAGCCCCAGTGTGGCACGCATCAGGTTTTCATAGTCCAGACTGGGATAGCGGTGGTCGGCATTTAACAAGCCACTTGCCGTATGAACATGAATTCGCTTATTTCCAATTCTGTCGAATCGCTTAGTAGCAAAGTAGTTTTGACCCGATGCGCCTTGCAAAAGTTGGCTGACACTCATTTCTATTCCGGCAGCTTTTGCCATTTGTGCATAAGCCATTTCAATCAAACCAACATCAGGCAAATCAAGCGAAGAAGGGAATTTTACCAACCAATGCTCGTATCCCGTGGACAATTGCTGCTGTCCGCTGATGATTTTATTTTGTGTAGGGTGGTAGCCAATCAGAACCTTGGGACGTGCTCCAGCGGAGCTTCCTCCCAGTGCTACCAACTGATGCAGTATTTCAGACGCATCTCCTTGTAAAATGACAGCCGATTCGTGTGCCAGTTTATCCAAATCCAACACCTCCGTTTCCACTTTATCGCCCAGTTCTGGTTCGTAACTCAAGGCACCCATACCCCATTTGCCCACATACGCCAAACGGTCCAGCGGACTTAATTGCTGTGGCGGAATGCTTTTTGCCAATACCGCCCTGTCTAACAAAAGTTTCCCCCATCCATCGGGCAATGAATCGTTAAACAAGCCCGGAAGCCCTTCAAACAATTCCACTTTTCCTGTTTGAACACCCGGTTGTAAGGGCAAATGAAAGGGTGAAACAGCCAAATTCTTTTGAAGAAAAGGGGCGTCATACTCAAAAAGGATTTGCCCCTCGTGCAACAGCAGACGGCCCAAAGGTGTTTTTTCGCCAAAGTGCTGAAAATAAACATGGATGAGTTGGGTAGCTTGAAACTTCATTTTTGCTGCTTTTTAAGGATTTCATCAAGCGACTTCGGAAGCTCTTTTTTGGGTTCGAAAAGCCCCTCAAAACCTTCCAGGGCATTTAATACAAAAGCAATTTTTAACAGGGAGTCAAGTGCTATTTTACCGCTTTGCTCAAAGCGTTTTAAACTGGCCAGGGTAACCCCCGACTGATGGGCCAATGCCGCTTGGGTGAACTGATGCTGTTTGCGCAGGTTTTTGGCTTTTTTTGCCATTTCCTGTTGTATTTCTATGGGTAGTTTTAAATTCATAAAAAAAATAATATATTAGTTATTTATTACAAATATAACGTTTATAGCCAGTATATTAGTCCTATTGTGTTGCTTCTTTTTTAACCAAATCCACACCCTGGTGAGGCTCAGTACGGTGATTATAATACCCATGAGGGCCATAAAGATAAGGTGCGGCAAGTCCGATCCATTGATGTCGGCCCAGTGTAGGCGGTACAACCATGTGCTTACTGTATTGCCCGTTTTTTGACCTGTGGGGGCATCGAAGGCTAATAATTCTCCGGTATTGGCATCCAAATAGACCGATGTACTGGGGTGTTTTTCTGAAATATCCAATGAGCTGCGGACGTAGTATTGATAATAGCTTTTGGCTGCAAGATACCTTAATCTGCCCTTTTCTTGAAGCAGTTCAAAGCCTTTTTGATTTACCTGTGTTGCCATTTATTTTTGGCATAAGACATAAGCCTCTTCCTCAGAAACCTCTAAACTTCTCCAACTTCAAACACCGGGCGGATGCCCTACTTTATTTTAGGTCGTATAAGGCTACACTATACTACGACCAGTAGGTTTCGTCCTTATTTTGCGGTCTTTGTAAGCCAATCTAATGCGTTTATTTTTTTTATTCCGTTATATGTGCCTGTTTCGTAGTCCATTGTGATTAATAGTTTTTCGTGATGGTCTGAAATACTGTCAAATGGAGCTAACTCTCGTTCCAAAGTCGTTGCGTTTTGTACTGTTTGCGAAACTTGTATGTATTGTGTAAAACCCTCGTTGTTGCGAACAACAAAATCAACTTCTAAATTATTTGCTTTTCCTATCCATACTTGGTTGGTTCTGCGTTTTAGTTCAAGGTAAATTATATTTTCAAGTAAATGCCCTGCATCACTTGCTAATTCTTTTCCAAGTAATGCATTACGAAAACCTAAATCCACCAAATAGTATTTTTCTTGGGTTGCCAAATGTTGTTTGCCTTTGATGTCATATCGGTTAACTTTGTAAAACAAATAGGCTTCAACCAAAGTGTCAATGTATTTTGACACTGTTTTGTTGTCAATTTTCTTTTTGTTTGTCGTTAAAACTTTAGCAATTTTTGCTGCTGAAACGCTTGAACCAACTGAATCTATTAAGAAATTTACAACTTCCTGGTAGGATTCTTCAGCGTAAATAGTATAGCGTTTAGAAATATCATTCTCGTAAATGTTTTTGAAAACCATTTGCAAATATTCATTTGCAAAATGATTTCCGTCTGCTGAAAGTCGCACAGCTTCGGGAAAACCACCTGTACGTATATACTCAGCAAAAGCACGGTCAGGGTTTATGGTTTTGCCTGTAAACTGTATATATTCAGCAAAAGAAAAAGGCAATACATTTATTTCATAAGCTCTACCTGTGAGCAAAGTTGCCAATTCGCTTGATAATAAGAATGCATTTGAGCCTGTTACATACAAATCTATGTTTGGGTGAACGTACAAGCCTTCCAACAGTTTTTCAAATTCGGGGACGTTTTGCACTTCGTCTATAAACACATAATTGATTACATTTTTTTTGAGATCCTTAATGATGTAATCGTAAATCTCTTTTCAATTAATTTCTGCTAAAAACCGAAATTCGGGCATATCCATATTAATGGCCAAAATGGAAACTTTATCGTTTTCTTTACGCAGTAAGTCTTGAAACTGTGTCATTAAAGTAGATTTTCCACAACGCCTAACGCCTGTGGCAACCTTAATTAAATTCTTGTCTTTAAGAACACTAAGTGTATCTAAGTACCGTTTACGTGCTATTGTTTGCATAGAGCAAAAATAAACAAAATTCCTAAAACTATTAAAAAATATAAACTTTTAGGAATTTTAGTGCGCTCTTTTGGTTAGGTTTGGTTTAATGCGATTTTAAAACTTCGCCTTTGACTACTAAAATTTTACAATTCACCTGCACCAACCTTTTCACCCCCAGAAGTTTGCACTGTAGGCTTCTTGTTTTTTCGGTCGCTTCCATTCAATGTCCCATTTTGATTATTTGAAATCTTAACATTTTTTCGGCTTGGTTTCTTTTTCCTCCGCTTCTTCAACCAAATCCACACCCCGCTAACACTCAAAAAAGTAATCACAATCCCCAACAAGGTTACAAAAATACGGTAAGGCAAGCCCAAAGTTTTGATGTCGGCCATATGCATGCGAAATAACCAGGTGGCAACCGTACTACCGGTATTCTGGCCTGTGGGAGCATGGAACCGCAATAATTCCCCGGTGTTACCATCCATATAGACAGCGGTAAATGGGAATTTGTCTCCAATATCCAAGGAAGAATTCACTACAAGAATATAAGCACCTATATTGGGATAATAGCGCATATCCCGTTCCCATTCGACTTTGAATCCTTGCTCTTTTGACAATTCAGCCAGGTGATTTTGTCCTATTGTATATGCTTCTCTCCATGAAAGATCAGGGGTTTTTAAGGGTTCATCAAGATCTTCTATTTGATGACCGCCAGTATCTCCAAAGACGGCTTTCATTACAGGGTTATAGACTTCCCTTAAATTAAAACCCACACTGGACCAGGCAAAAACAAAAAGCATCGCCCAGATCCATAAGCCACTGGCACGGTGAAAGGTAAAAATAAAGGAAAACAGCTTATTGGCGCGTACCAGCCAGGAAGGTTTCCAGCGGTGGAGCCATTCTTTGGGCGTTCGTTTTTTTTGTGAGGGTGGCGGAAAGGTAATGTAGGCACCTACAAAACAGTCGAGGGTCCACAGCAAAGCAATGATGCCGAAAATATAGCTGCCCACCGTTCCCAAAGCCAAAGAATAATGCAGGCGGTGGATAAAGGGCATCAGGTTTTTTACGCCCTGCGTCATGTCGCCATAGGTGCGAGAGCTGAGGATTTCTACGGTGCATATGGTAGATTTCTTACAGCCGTCTTTTATGGAATACTGAAATCGACCATAGGACTCTAATCCCTATCCGTAAAACCCAAATAAATTGCTATTCGTAAGAGGTGAATATGCAAGACTGGCTTATTACAATTTATTTCCGTTGTTTGAGGTAGTTTTGTACCTTTGAAAGTGTGATATCCTTCAAAGATTGAATGAACCTAAAAAAATAAAAAATGAATTACAAGCTATCCTTTCAGGAAAGAGCAGCGCTAGCTATGATGCAGTTATCCAAACAGTTACCAGTCAGCTTAGAACAAGCCAAAGAACAAGCCCAATGGCTGAAGAAAAACACCAAAACAAAAAAGAGGAAACAAAACGGTTAACAGGATTCGCTCTGAAAAATAACTTGATCATAGAATCCATTAATGAGTCTGATTTTATATCCGAAGGTGCTGAGCAAAAAGTATATATAAAAAACAGTGAATATGTTATCAAACTCAATGATGCTATTTATTACGCGTCCTGGGAAGATTACTTCCAAAATTTATTGCTTCACAATTACTTTTTTTCGGACACAGCTTACCAACTTTTAGGATTTTATAAAGATTTAACCACTTTTTTTGCAGTAGTAAAACAGCGGTTTGTTAAAGCAGACAAAATAACTGAACTTGCAGAAGTTAAATCTTTCCTTGCCTCCAATGGCTTTAACAACACCCGAAATCAGGATTACTACCATCCGCAATTGGGTATTATTTTAGAAGACTTACATGATGAAAATGTCTTAACCCGGGATGATATTCTTTATTTTATTGATACTGTTTTCTATATAAATCCTGATGTGTTCTGGTCATAGGATGTAATGATTTGAAATTTAAAAATTGCATAATAAACATGAGGCATATGATAACTCACAACTCACCAACCTTCTTACCCACAGAAGTTTGCGGTATAGGCTTCTTGTTTTCACGCTCACTTCCATTCAACGCCTCATTTTGTTGACTTAAGTTCTTAACATTCTTTCGGCTTGATTTCTTTTTCCTCCGCTTCTTCAACCAAATCCACACCCCACTCACGCTCAAAAAAGCAATCACAATCCCCAACAAGGTTACGAAAATACGGTAGGGCAAGCCCAACGCTTTGATGTCAGCCATATGCAAGCGGAATAACCAGGTGGCAACCGTACTACCGGTATTCTGGCCTGTGGGAGCATGGAACCGCAATAATTCCCCTTGTTACCATCCATATAGACAGCGGTAAAAAGGATTTTGTCTGCAACATCCAAGGAAGAATTCACTACAAGAATATAAGCACCTTTGTGAGGGCGGCGGAAAGGTAATGTAGGCACCTACAAACCAGTCGAGGATCCACAGCAAGGCAATGATGCCGAAAATATAGCTGCCCACCGTTTCTAGAGCTAAAGAATAATGAAGCCGGTATATGAAAGGCATCAGGTTTTTTACGCCCTGGATGATGTTGTCAAAAGTGCGGGCATCTAATATTTCTGCTGTATACGGATTGATATACCAGGTATCATCTTTTGAAGTGTTTTCATTCTCCCAATCCACATAAAAGATGGTTGCTTCATCTGGTTTATGCTCTAATGGCACTCTGCTGATGACACCCCTTGGCAACTGCTTGATTACTTCCTCACGGAGCTTTTATGTCTCAATCAGTTGTGCATTTTCGTGCGGTGGCTCCACTTTCATCAGCGAAGGGTTGATGGCTGCGTCCAACTCGTGATAAAAGGTAATGAGCGAACCCGTAAGCCCAGCTACCACCAAAAACACCGCCATCACCAAGCCCACATAGCGGTGGATAAGGATAAACACCTGCTGAAAGTGAGTTATAGATGCTTTTGATTTTTTACTGTTTGTTACCATTTTTTTGAATTTTTTAAATGTCTTTTAGAGGGTAGATGTCTGACACCTTAGAGGTGTCTGACATCTACCAAGCTTTTGCTTTACGATCCAATACAACATATCCGAAGACAAGGCCGAAAAAGAGATTACCCGTGGGTGGTTGCGCTGTCTTTTTTTTATGCTCGGCCTTCGTTTCACCTTTTGCTAATTTTATTTTTGACGCTTCGGTGAAATCAACAGGTATTTTCCTTGAAAAAGATTGGTTGTCCCAACCGGTAACATGAATTTCAAGAAGCGAAATCTCCTCAATCTCTTCCGGTAGCTCAATGTCTGTCCACATGGAATGAGGTGGTCCGTATAATTCTGCTTTTTGAATGACGTTTTCGGAATGATCGATAAGAAGCAAATATGCCTCTTTGAAATTAGCAATCTCTTGTTTACCTACTTGAAATTTTGTAAAAAACAAAGTGTTGGTACCCGAATAAATTACCTCTTCCCGTGAGATGGATACCGGCCACGGGCCGACTTGAGTTTCTGATAGTACACTTTGAGGTGGTGCTTCTACTTTTATATTTCTTTTATCATATCCCTGAATACCCCATCCTACTAAAATGAAAAGTAAAGGTAAAATTACCCATGTACGTAGTGGATATCTTTGCCAATGGGGAATTTTTTGTTTTGAAAGGTGCTTTTTCTCATTATCAATGACACCTGCACGTCTTAGCGAAAGGTATGCCCCACACAAAATAAGTGCGGGCAGGCATAACCCGAATATTGCCCAAAGTATTTTTGTAGTTAATCCTCCCCAATATCCAAAATGCAAAGCATCCACACTATTGACCCACCAGCTAACCGCACCATGTTCTTTGGAGCGCTTTATACCAATCACCTCAGCATCGAAGGGGTCCAGATAAACGGCATTAGCCCGATCCCTTACCAGTACACCTCCGGCTTGACCCTGAACAGTTACAGGATATCCGGGACTATATGGTAAATAAATACCATTAGGATCAAGATCCGGAAATGCCACAATTGCTGCTTCAAGATACGTTTCGAGGGGTAATAGTTGAGGACTCGTTCCGTGTGAAGCCATTTTCTTTTCAGGTATTTCAGGAGGAGGTGTGTATATCGTGTCATCGGGCATTACGGTGATTTCCATAAAATACCAAACACCCGTTATGCCAATGATCAAACCAAAAATCATAGTCCAAACACCAATAAACCGATGTAAGCTGGAATAAAAAGCATGTCTGCCTTTGCCTATTCTTAGCTTGAATAAACTTTTCCACCATTTCTTATAAAATAGCAACCCACTAATGACAGAAAGCAACAGGGGAAAGCTGATAAAGCAAACCAGATAGTATCCCCAGGAATGGAAAAAATTATAATGCAACTGGCGGAAAAAATCGGCTAAATAAAGGCGGGAAACACCCTGAACAACTTCTGCCCTGTAGGGATCAACGCGCACATTTCCCCAATTACCGCCCGGTGCGGTAGGAGATAACATCCAGGCAAGCTCATCCATGACACTTACCTCACCCTTTGCGAAGCCTCCAATATAAAATTCGGGATAGGCTTTTTGCAAAGCTTCATAGGTATCCTGCCAGCGCACCGGCCCTTGGGGATTTATGCGCAGGGATGGCTTGGCAAGCCATTCTATTTCATGAGAAAGGGTTGCTATCACACCCGATAAACAGATCAGTGTGAGCAGCAACCCAAAATTCATACCCAGCCAGCCGTGTAATTTAAAGTACTGCTTCTTGGTAAGGGAAATTTTCATTTGATGAATCCAAAATTATTTAGATGTCAGACACCTCGAAGGTGTCAGACATCTAGTTTGACAAAGCCAAAAATATTACCGCAGGCGTGCAATTTCCTGAATAAATGCGCAGGAGCTGCATTCAAATATCTTGGAAGGAAAACTTTTACCGTTACCGGACGCTTCCTTAATTTGCACAACCCGGTCACCATCGCTACCCGCTATTTCTACTTGTTGCTCGATATATTTCGTACCATCCATATCCATCGTACCGAACCAAATCAAATGAGGTATTTCATCCACTATCTCAATGTCACCGGTGGGCAAATCAATCAATGCCACCTGCCAGTGGTTATCAAAATAATCACCAGCCACTTTATCACCTGACCATGGCATTATTCCTTCATCCAGCACACGAATATATGCTTTGTTATTCACCGGGCTTGGAACAATATCTTGCCCCACTTTGTCGAATTTTATGAAAAAATCCGGGTCAAAATCGGTCTCCCCGGCTTTGATACGAAGCATTCCCCCTTTAACACCGTCTTTACGTAGTTGCTGGCCATAATTTGTAATCCAGCCAGAGCTGATGTATAAATCGCCATTTTCGGTTAAAACAGGTAATAAACCACCTGCTAATCTGTCATCCTCCGCATAGGTTACCTGATCTGAATTTAAATCAACGATAGCCACACCTGTAGCATCCTTAGTGATACTTTCATAATCCGACCAAGTTACCGTTATGTAGAGTTTACCGTTTGCAACCGGATAGGCACCGTTTAAACCTACACTATATAGCCCCTCGTATTCTTCTCCCAGTTGCGGGGGAAGCTGGATTATTCTGTCAATCACCATCTCTTCCGTATTAATGACGATGATCTGCCCTTGTGTATTGTCTATGTAATAGAACTCTGTATCGGAAACAAATGCCCCTCTTTGGCCGATCCAGGTTACGCCCTCACCCTGTAGAGAAACGATTTCTCCTTTTTCAAATTCACCGTCATCGTTGATACGCCATTTGGTAATGGTCATGTCCTCAGATTGGCCTATTAAAAATTCTTTTGATTGCTCTCTGGC
Organism: Cyclobacteriaceae bacterium; assembly: GCA_040905205.1. Classification (GTDB taxonomy): domain Bacteria; phylum Bacteroidota; class Bacteroidia; order Cytophagales; family Cyclobacteriaceae; genus Cyclobacterium. The sequence goes on along the minus strand of JBBDSB010000006.1, from coordinate 3,030 downwards.
CCAAAACCTGGAATATCCGGGAAGTTCAAGTGCTGTCTCCCGGTCAAAACTGTTGTCCGGTCCCAGTTCGGTAGTCGTATGCAGGAAGTTCACCCTTCCGTCAGGGTCATTCACTGCCGCCAAGAATCCATATAAAGGGTCTTCATTATTATTAGGATTTACATTATTATCATCATCCAAATCACACGAAGTAATGGTAACCATCAGTATAGCACTGAATAATAAAGTTGTAAAGCCCTTTTTTTTTAAGTATTTCATTTTTAAAATTAATTTAATTATAAATTATAGAATTTGGTTTTAATGTGTGACAGGCATCTGACGGTTTTAAACCGTCTGACGCCTTTTATCCTGGCGGTGCCTGTAGCGGTATGTTTTTATTTGCTTGTTGTGTTTCCATTAAAATTGCGTCGTTAGTTTTATATAAAATGCCCTGCCCGGCCTTTGTACTCCAAAAAAGTCGAAAACCTGTGAATTGGTGAGGTTTTGGACTTCTGCGGTGAGGGAGCTTTGGAAAGTACCAAGGGGTAGTTTGTAGGTAAGCCCTGCATTGTTGACCAACTGGGCGGGTATGGTCCGCTTAAACTGAATCAAACCAACGCTTTCCCAGGATCGGAAAAACCCATGTATGTAGCGGGCGTTCCAGAAGATACTCAGCACATCCCTGTTTTTAAGTAATTCCGGCAATTGGTAGCTCATGGCAGCGTTGGAAAAAAAGTATGGGCGGTTAGGGATGCGGTCGCCCTTAAAGCTTCTGAAACCTCCTTTATCAGATGTATTTCGGAAATCCTGCCAGGTGGTATTTCCGTTGACACGGAAGCGATTATTTGAAGATGTCCATGAAGCAGACGCTTCCACCCCTGTGGAAGTAGCATCGAACACATTTTGATAACGGAAGAAAATATCGTCCCCTAACAATACAATAAGTTGGTTTGCGGCACGCATAAAACCATTGATGCTTAGTTTCCAGTCCTGTTTTGACTGGGCTTTGTTTTGATAGCTAAGTTCAAGGTTGGCATTGTGGCTGCGCTCGGGCTGCAATTCCAGATTGGCCAAAGTAAGCATGCCATCGCCAAAAACTTCTTCTGCCCGCGGCATGCGGGTACTCCACTCATAAGAAGCCTTTAGTCTAAGCTGCTCTGATATTTTATAGCTTAAACTGTTGCCAAAGCCCTGAAAATGTGAATAGCGATCCTGCCTTCGGAATCTGTTGTTAGACAGTGCCTCTTCCGAGCGCACATTTTGGAGATAATCCTAGAAAAACAAGCGGTTTTCCAGCTTATCGTTTTTGGAACGATACACATATTCCAGTCCGCTTATCAGTGTAAATAAATCACGTTGGGCAGTGAGTGGATCACGGGAGTCAGGATTTGTCTGACGCTTTTCATCACCGGTGCGGGATACAAAAGTTGGAGCTGTGGAAAACTGTACGGCGTGGCGCTCATTAAAGCTTTTGGAAAGGTTAACCCTTCCATATAAGTTATCATCCCAAAGAAACTGATCAGAAGCAACGCCAAGTTCTCCCGATGAGCCCCGTTCGCGAATACGTTCTCCAAACCAGGTGTACACATAGCGGCCGGTATCCAGAAAATGGCGTTGTTCATAGGTGTACCCAACAAGTACATCCGTCTCCAGCCAATGCGTATCAGGCGACTGGTAAATGCCAGAAAGCCCGTAACTTTGCCGGTCAAAGGTTGCTTCACCATATGGGATGCTCATCACGTTGTTGTGCTGTATATCATTGGAAAAGTCGGTAGCAAAAACCCTGACCGAAGCTTCCTTTGCCCAGGATTTGTTTTTAACTCCAACTTGTGTATTAATGCCTGCTGCGCTGTAGTTGTCATGAAAGCGTGGCACGGTTACCTCAGACAACCTTCCTTGTTGGTCGGGTACTTCTACATCTACCATGTAGTTGTTTTTGGCAAAGTCATAAAAACCGCCCACCTGAATAAAAACACCTGTTTGATCGTTAAAATCTTTGATGTCCAGTGTAGTTCTGTGTGTGCCGAAGGAGCCTGTCTGATAAGATACTGCTCCACTAAAGCCGGGAAATATTTCAGGTGAAACCAAATTAACCGCCCCGCCAAGGGCATCGGCCCCGAACTGTATGGGCACCACACCCTTGTAAATTTCTACCCTTTCAATCAGGTTCACCGGGACATTGGCAATACCCAGGGTATAGCCCATGAAATTAAGCGGGATGCCATTCATGAAAAAACGGATTTGATCATCGGTAAGTCCGTTTAATGAAAAGCGCGTTCCAGAGCCCAATCCACCGGTTCTCCTCACATTAACCCCTTGCGATTGAGCGATGACCTCTCCCATATCAGCGGATTGCAGGATGGCTTCTTTGGTTTCTATCACGTCCACTGCTTTTGCAGATTGCCTGAGCAGGCCAGCTTCGTTTTCCCCTCTCACCACCACTTCTCCCAATTGCTGTGCATCTTCTTTTAGCGTAAAGTTGATCCCTTCCAATGCTTGGTTTTTAATGCGAATAGTTTTTGTTTGTTTCTTCATTCCCACCATTAGGGCGGTTATTTGGTGTGTTCCCAAGGGCACTTTTTCTAATTGGTAATTCCCTTTCGAATCTGTAGTCGTTCCCAAGTTGAGCGAATTTATTAGCACATAGGCATAAGGCAAGGGAAGTCCATTTTCATCGATGACTTTGCCCTGAATACTATATGTGTTGCGGTTTTGTGCCATAAGTGCAGAACAACATAGGAGGAAAAGCCCTGCAATAAGTGCTTTCATCATTTTATCTTTACGATTTCAGTAAAACGCAAAAGTCTCCTTCAAGACGAGGTTCAAATAGTTCAAAACTTGACCGGTCCTCTTGAATAGCAAAAGCCCCCTTTGATGAATCGCTTATATAATAGTATCGCATAGGTTCAAGCGTGAAAGTTTTTTCGCCACAGGTAATTTCTTTAACCGAAGAGGAGGAATTGTAGAATTTTAATAGGCCATCCACCTTGACATTGAATTTGTCACCCGCTAATTTCACCGTTTTTCCTTTGGAGCTTGTGACATGTAAGA
>JBBDSB010000005.1:0-13843 GCA_040905205.1 Cyclobacteriaceae bacterium | reverse complement strand
TGAATGGCGCACGCCACCCTTATGGGGGTTGGGCCTTTCCAAAAATTCACAGGGAAGGCAATATTTTTTGATGCACGATGGCAGGGCGCAGAGTATAGAAGAAGCTATCTTATTGCATGGGGGTGAAGGGCAAAATAGCCGGGAGGCATATAATGCCTTACCTGAAGCCGAAAGGCAAAAGCTTATTACATTTCTTGAAAGTTTATAGCATCCTTTTTATGGACAGAAAAAAATTTATAAAAACCTGTTGTATCGTCGGCCTAGGCGCACCTGTGATATCCGTAATGCTGCAAGGTTGCGGTACCGCGCAATATTTCGCACAACGGACGTTTTCCGATAACCGGTTCATTGTTGCAAAATCGGAATTTATCGGGGAGAAAAAAGGAGAGCCTGTGCCACGCAAATATGTGCTGATCGGACATGAAAAGCTGCAGTTCCCCATCTGTATCTACGATTTGGGGGGAGATAGGTACACGGCCCTTTACCTGAAGTGTACCCACAGGGGCTGTGAGGTAAAGCCACAGGGCGATTATCTGGTATGTCCCTGCCATGGCAGTGAATTTTCTAACAGGGGCAAAGTAATCCAATCACCTGCTGAAAAAGATTTACGAAAATTTAATGTACTTAGTGATGAGGAAAATGTTTACGTACAACTTTAAGGTTTTATATCTATTATCCGTTATAATTGCCCTTGTTGCCTGTCAAAATATAGCTTGGGCGCAGCAGAACGACAGCAGTTTGGTAAGGCCTACATCTGGGGATACCAGCAAGCTCACCCTTAATATGGATGCTATTTATAGCCGCCCCTTTCTGGAAGCGGATAAAATGCCCATAGCAATAGGAGGGTATGTTGAAGCCAATTCACAATACATGGGCACTGACGGAATAAGCGAAGGGCTGTCTTTTCAGATGAGGAGGACCACCCTGTTTTTTTCTTCCACCATTCACCCCCGGATAAAGTTTCTTTCGGAGTTGGAATTTGAGGATGGTACCAAAGAGATCAACATCGAATTCGCTTCTGTTGACCTGGAACTGCACCATTTGCTGAATCTGCGGGGCGGGATCGTGATGAACCCTATTGGTGCCTTTAACCAAAACCATGATGGGCCCAGGTGGGAATTTGTAGACCGTCCTATTGCTGCTACACAATTGCTGCCTGCCACCTGGAGCAATGTAGGATTTGGTGCATTTGGAAAATATTTCCGAGGCAATTGGGTAGTCGCCTATGAAACCTACCTGACCAATGGGTTTGATAACAGCATTATCACGAATGGCCATAACAAAACATTTCTTCCTGCCGCCAAACAAAACCCCGCCCGCTTTGAGGAAAGCAATAGCGGTACCCCCATGCTTACCGCTAAGATGGCCATAAGAAACCGTAAAATCGGAGAAATTGGTTTATCACATATGGGCGGGATTTACAATAAATTTCAGGAAGACGGATTAATTCTGGACCGTAAGCGCAGGGTGGATATTTGGGCAGTTGATTTTAACGCTACACTCCCTACCCAGACCTACATGAATGGTGAAGTAGTTTTTATTGAAGTAGACGTCCCAAAAACCTATTCCCAACAATTTGGCAACCGGCAGTGGGGTGGGTTTTTAGATATTGTCCACCCGGTTTTTAAAGGGAGTATTTTTGGCTTTGAACAATCTATACTAAATACAGCATTGCGCCTGGAATATGTGGATTGGAATGCGGAAACTTTTAATGAAACAGGGGGGAGGATTGCTGATGATGTCGTGACTATCGTTCCTGCAATAAGCTGGCGTCCCAGCGGGCAATCGGTGCTCCGCTTAAACTACCGCTACCACTGGCAGCGCGACCTGCTGGGCAATCCCGCTTCACTGACGGCAGGATGGCAGTTTGGGGTTTCTACTTATTTTTAAAACCATTCTATATTACCAAAATGGATGATGCCGAATATTGATATTCATTGGGGGAACTAAGACATTAAAGAAATGAAGTGATAAGGAAGATGCTTAATTTTTCTCTATCACCCTAATTGCAATATCCTTGCACTGTATTTTTCATTAGCTTTGCATCCAAATGAATTCTTTTGCATCCATATCATTGTTGCTTCTGTTCCTGATCAAGGGATTGGTACCCTATATGGACCTGTGCTGTGAGTTGCTGAAGATTCCCAATTTATTTGAACACTACGAGGAACACAAGACGTGCAACGATGGATCTTTTTGGCAGTTCTTGGTGGAGGATTATCTTAATGTTGATGGTGATGCCCAGGATCACCGCGATGATTCCGGTCATGATAACCTTCCCTTTCATGGCACCAATACACAATGCTGTCATCCCCCTGTTTTTTATGCGCCGGATCAGCAATTTTCATTGATAGTTTTTGAATTTGTTCAACAAGTAGAGTTCGGCCACAACAGTACTTTTCACCCTTCCGTTTATTTAGATTCGCCCTTCCAGCCTCCGAAGGTTTAATTCAACTTTTTTACAGGATAAATCCGTCCTGTCCATTCTTTTTTTCGTTGAATTAAACCCATTTTCATGATCAACAATATCATTGCTTTTTCTATTAAGAATAAGTTTCTAATAGGTTTGTTTACCATTGCCCTCATTGCCGGAGGAATATGGAGCATGACCAAAGTGCCGCTTGATGCGGTGCCGGACATCACCACTAATCAGGTGCAGGTAATGACCCAAGCCCCCAATCTCGGCACAGAGGACATTGAGCAATTTGTAACCTATCCAGTGGAAGTAGCCATGGCCAATCTTCCCGGAGTGGTGGAAATACGCTCTATTTCCCGTTTTGGCCTTTCGGTGGTAACCATCGTTTTTGAAGACGATATAGGCACTTATCTGCCACGACAGCTTGTATCTGAGAAACTTGTCCAGGTCCGGGAAGAAATCCCGGAAGGTTTTGGAGAGCTTTCTATGGGCCCAATAGCTACCGGTCTTGGCGAGATCTACCAGTATACATTACAGGTGGAGCCCGAATACCAGAATGAGTATACTGCTATGGAGCTGCGTAACATGCAGGACTGGATTGTGCGCAGGCAAATGACTATGGTGCCGGGGGTAGTGGAGGTCAATGCTTTTGGTGGGCATATAAAACAGTATGAAGTAGCGGTTGACCCGCATGAACTCAAGGCCATTGACCTGACCATCAATGATCTTTTTGAAGCGCTTGAGCAAAATAACCAAAATACCGGAGGTGCCTACATAGAGAAAAACCACATGGCCAACTTTATCCGTGGAGAGGGGTTGGCCCGCAGTATTGAGGATATTGAAAATATTGTAGTGAAAACAGTGGATGGCATTCCCATTCGTATTACGGATGTGGCAAAAGTACAACTTGGCTCTGCAGTGAGATATGGGGCTTCTACAAAAGATGGCAAAGGGGAAGCTGTTGGGGGTATCGTATTCATGCTGAAGGGGGCTAATTCCAATGAAGTAATTGAGAATGTGAAGGGACGGATAGCGCAAATTCAGGAATTTCTACCTGAAGGGGTCAGCATCGAACCGTTTCTGGATCGTAGCGAACTTATTTCGCAAACCACCAGTACCGTAACCACCAATCTGGTCGAAGGTGCCCTAATCGTGATCTTCGTTCTGGTTTTCCTCCTGGGTAATTGGCGGGGTGGATTGATTGTAGCATCCACTATTCCATTGTCTTTGCTCTTTGCTTTTATACTAATGAATTATTTCGGCGTATGGGCTAATTTAATGAGCCTTGGCGCTATCGACTTTGGGATCATTGTAGATGGTGCAGTGATCATTGTGGAAGGCACGGTTTTCTTTTTGATGCAACATATTCGAAAAGGGAAGTCTATTGATGCCAAAGAGCGTGACGAAATTACCTACACTGCTTCAAGTAAAATGATGAACGCTGCCTTTTTTGGACAACTTATCATACTTATCGTTTTCCTTCCCATCCTGTTTTTGGAAGGTGTGGAAGGCAAAATGTTCAAACCCATGGCGCTTACCTTCATGTTTGCCATGATGGGTGCCATGATCCTTTGCCTCACCTATGTTCCAATGATTTCCTCTCTTTTTATCCGTGTTCCCCAAAAGGAGAAAAAGTCATGGGGAGATAAGGTGGTGATCTGGGTGGAAGACAAATATGAAAGTGCCCTGGGCGGGGCCCTTAAAAGGACTGCAATCATCATCAGTTCTTCTATTGTTCTTTTTGCTCTGGCTATTTTCACTTTTACTCGTATGGGTGGAGAATTCATCCCTCAGCTTGATGAGGGAGATATAGTTTTTCATGTTATTTTAAAACCCGGCAGTTCTTTATCTGAAGGCGTTGAAACTTCTACCCGAATAGAAAAAATCCTGCTGGAGAACTTTCCTGAAGTCGAGCATGCTATTACACGCTTTGGAGTGGCGGATGTACCCACAGACCCGATGCCCATGGATATAGGTGATTGTTTTGTGATTCTCAAGCCAAAGGACCAGTGGGTTTCGGCTGAATCTAAACAAGAACTGATTGCCAAAATAAAAGAAAAAATAAGTATTGTTCCCGGGGTAAACTACGAGTTTACCCAACCCATAGAGATGCGTTTTAATGAGTTGATGTCAGGGGTCCGGGAAGATATTGCCGTCAAACTCTATGGTGAAGATTTAGAAGTGCTTGCTAATAAGGCTGAGGAAATGGGAGAGATCATTTCTACTATTGAAGGTGTTGCCGATATGAAGGTAGAAGCCACTACCGGAATGCCGCAAATGACCATTCATTATGAACGTGACGACCTGGCACAATATGGACTCAATGTCAATGACATCAACAAAGTTATAGAGTCTGCCTTTGCAGGCGGCAAAGCAGGGGTCATTTTCGAAGGGGAAAGACGTTTTGATCTGGTAGTTCGCCTGGATTCGGCACACCGTTCCAATATAGATGATGTGAAAAACCTGTATATTAATACTCCAAATGGCGCTCAGATTCCTTTAAGAGAAGTAGCCAATATCAGCTATCAACCGGGCCCCATGCAGATCAGCCGTGATAATACCAACCGAAGGACCTATGTAGGGATCAATGTACGTGGACGCGATATTAAATCCCTGGTAGAGGAGATCCAGCAAAAGCTGAAAGCCGAATTGGATCTGCCTGCCGGCTATTACATCCGTTATGGAGGAGCTTTTGAAAACCTGGAACAGGCTACTAACAGGCTTCAGATAGTTGTTCCTATTGCCTTGGCGCTAATTTTCATTCTGATCTTTTTTGCATTGCGCAGCCTGAAGCAAACCACCATGATCTATATGGCCATTCCCCTGGCTGCTATTGGAGGTGTATTTTCCCTTTGGTTCAGAGATATGCCTTTCAGCATTTCGGCTGGCGTTGGTTTCATCGTGCTTTTTGGGGTTGCAGTGCTTAACGGCCTCGTGCTCATTAGCGGTTGGAATGAACTGAAGGAAGAAGGGATAACGGACTTAGGCGAACGAATTAAACAGGGAGCCAGACGCAGAATAAGGCCAATCCTGCTTACAGCACTGACCGATATTTTTGGTTTTCTTCCCATGGCTATTTCCACCTCTGCCGGTGCTGAAGTACAAAGGCCATTGGCAACAGTGGTTATTGGGGGAATGATAACCGCAACCTTACTGACACTTTTTGTGTTGCCCATTCTGTACCGATGGACAGAAACCCGGTCCTTCCGACCTTCAATTGGCAAGGGTACAATTTCTATGATGATAATTGTTGGGATTGGTGTGTTTGCAACATCGCCTTTAAAAGCACAGCAATCAGACAGCTTGCCTGTCATCACCCTTGAAGAGGCCGTGAGTAAAGCCATAGCCAATTATCCGAAAATAAAGTCTGCAAGGTTGCAGATAGAACAACAGAAAGCCCTGAAAAAGACTGCCTGGGATTTGGGTAATACACAATTCTTTACCGCAGGTGAGGAAATTGGAGAAACCAGGGAGGGAGTTTACACCACCATTGGTGTACAGCAGCAAAACATTGATGTGTTTGGAATAGCTCCAAAATTGAAGGTGCAGAAACAAAGAATAGCTTTGGCCGAAGCAGCTTTAAACCTGAATGAGCTGGAACTAACACAAAAGGTAAAAGAAGCTTACGCCAATGCCTATGTCGCAATGAGGAACTTAGAGCTTTATGAAAGGTTGGATTCCGTCTATCAGGAGTTTCAGCGGGCAGCACAGATCCGTTATGAAGTGGAAGAAACTTCCAGGCTGTCCTTTCTGGCGGCCACCAACCAGGTAAAACAGATAGCCCTGCAATTGGAACAGGCGGAATACGATTATGCGGATGCCTTGACCAAGCTTAACCTTTGGCTGGTAAGTGATACTATTTACACCGTTAGTTCTTCCCAACAAGAATCTTGGATCAAACCACTCGATAAGATAGATTCCATTGGCAATCATCCGGTATTGCAAATGGCGTCACAGCGGATAAACGTGGCTGATGCAGAGAGAAGGACTGCATCGGCAGGTCTTCTGCCGAAACTAAATGCCCAATACGGGTCCCAGGAAATAAGGGGGAAGTCTGGGTTTTATCAATTTCAGGTGGGGATATCTATTCCATTGTTCTTTTTACCGCAGCAGGGCCGTGTACAATCTGCCAAAGTCCAACACCAAATAGCAAAGCAGGAATATCGGCAGACTCAGATGGAACTTCGGTCAGCCTATCAATCGCTGGTTCAGCAATATCGAAAGTGGTTGGCTTCCTGGCAATTTTATGAACACGAAGCACTGCCGCTTGCCCGGGAACAAAGGCAGGGCGCTATCCTGGCTTATAAAGAAGGGGCCATAGATTACGTGTCTTTCATCCAGAATCTGAAGGAAGCTGTCCAGGTGGAAGTAAATGCACAGGAAGCATTGGATCAATATCTGGAATCAAAGTTCCAACTGGAATACTATCTCAAATCATCTAACCAGTAATAAAAAGACCTATGAAACTCTATATAATAAAGTTCTTAAACGCTTTCACCGTCATTTTCGTTTTGGCGGCTTGTGGCGAAAAACACGATCAAAGTGAAGGTGACGAACATGGCCACCAAGAAGAAGCGGGACATCATGAAGAAGGTGGGGAAAGTGCGCATTTATCCGCGGCACAATTTGAAGCAATGGACATGAAGGTAGACAGTCTTCCGCTCAGGAATCTTTCTTCGATAGTACAGGCCAACGGCCAGTTGGAAGTTCCCCCCCAAAACGAAGCTACGGTGACCGCCATGATTGGGGCCAATGTGTATTCCATAAAGGTAATCGAAGGGGAAGAGGTAAAGAAAGGGCAGGTTTTGGCTTTTCTCACGCACCCAAACCTTACCAGGTTGCAGGGGGAGTATCTGCAAGCCTACAATGATCTGCAGTTTCTTGAGCAGGATTATCAGCGGCAGAGCAGGCTTTATGAGGAAGAAGTGGGCTCTGGCAAAACCTTCCAGCAAACACAGGCGGATTACCGCTCCACACAAGGGATGGTGAAAAGTTATGAATCCCAACTGCGGCAGTTCGGAATGGACCCAGTCCGCATCCAGGAAGGTGATTTTTACGATCAGGTGCCGGTAGTAAGTCCAATACAGGGGTCAATAGTAAAGGTGGAAGTAAAAACAGGGCAATATGTCCAGCCTGAGAAAGACCTTTTTCAAATTATAAATACGGATCATATCCATGCCGATCTGATGATTTTTGAAAAGGATGTGTATGAGGTGAAAGAAGGCCAACGGGTGAGATTTAGGGTTGGGACATTGCCGGGAAAGGAATTGTACGCTGAAATATATTCCGTGGGCAAGAATTTTGAGCAGGATCCCAAAGCAGTGCATATCCATGCGGAAATTGACAATCACTCCGGAGACCTTATACCGGGCATGTATGTAAAAGGTGAAGTATTGACGGACAATACTGAAACCCAGGCCTTACCGGAAGGGGCCATCATCCGTGAAGGGGATAAAAACATTGCGTTCCTTGCCGAAAAGGAAATGGAAGGAGAAAACGAAAGCTGGATGTTTACACCAATAGAAGTGATCACAGGCACCTCAGATAACGGGTGGGTAGCGGTGAAGTTCCTTCAGGAAATTCCGGGCGGAGCCTTGTTTGCCATGAACAATGCATATTATTTGATCGCTGAAATGAAGAAAGGGGAAGCAGAACATAGCCATTGATCAGCGTAAGTGTCCCTGGCGGGGCCAATCCCCGTCAGGGACTTTAAAACCGAGAAATGTCCAACAGAAGATAAGCGATTAATTAAAGAAGAAAAGATTATGATACAAATACTGGAACAGTTTTGGTTTTTGCCATCAGTAAACGGGTAAAGTCCCTAAAAATAATGCTTCAAAAAGTACCGGAGAATGTAAACTTCCCAGAGATCAGACAGAAGATCCTTTGTTTGGACAAAGTACAAGAGGTTAGCCATATTCACGTATAGTCGCTTACAGAAGAAAAAGTGGTAGTTTCAGTTCATGCCCAGCTTTCTGAAATCCATTCTCTTGAAGACAGTGAAAAGGTCAAACAGCAAATTGAAAACATTTTCAGCGAAATGAAAACGGAACACATCAGCACTGATTTGAAATATTAGGTTCGATTTATCAACAGGAAGCGGGTGCTAATTTATCTTCTGAAGCCTGCCTGAAATTTTATTGGAAAAAGAATGAATGAAAACAATAATGCTGTTCCTGTTTCAAACAAGCCCCTGAGAAACACGCATACAGGAATTATTGTAAGTGCAGTACTTGCAGTAATTAAAGGACTTGGAGGTGTATTTGGCAATTCATATGCCTTAATAGCTGATGCCAAAGAATCCGGGGCTGATGTTTTTACCTCTACCCTTTTAATTAAGGATATCCCACAAGTCACGGACATACACATTCATGTAGAACCATCAATGAAAAGAATATTGAAATGATAAAAATACTTGAAACAATCCTCAACAAAAAAAATATTCGCTTAACCGCCATGCGGTTGCTGGTAATGGAAACGCTGTCAGATCAAAGGTCCGCCATTAGCCTTTCTGAGCTTGAAAAATCTTTTGAAAAGTCAGACAGGATAACTTTATATCGTACTTTAAAGACCTTTCAGGAAAATGGGCTTGTACATAGTATAGATGATGGGACCGGGGCTCCTAAATATGCATTATGTGAAGAAGGTTGTCGATGTGATATTGAAAGAGACCTGCATGTGCATTTTCACTGCAAAGTGTGCAATGAAACTTTTTGCCTGCCTAAGTACAAAATTCCTAATATCGAACTTCCTGAAAAATTCAGACCGGAAGAAGCTAATCTGGTGGTGAAAGGAACCTGTCCCAAATGTTAAGGTTAAAAAAAATGCAATTCCTGTGCATTAGTCTGTGGGGTAATTTAGTGGAAAAATTAAAGGGATGAAGCTAAATACAAAAATGATTTAATGAACGCCATCAATAAAATTCAGACTTTAATCATAGCTGTAGCGGTGATTTTAGGCATCCTTTTAGGTCAAAATGAGACCATTGGCAGCTATGCTCGGTATTTTATAGTTCCATTCCTGATGATCATGCTCTATTGCATTTTTCTCAACATACCTGTTAAAGATTTAGCCAAAGGGTTTGTCAATACAAAGTTTTTATCGGTAAGTCTACTGATTAACTTCCTTTGGACACCCATAGTAGCCTATTTTTTAGGATTTCTATTTTTAGAAAACCACTTGAGCCTGTGGATTGGTTTCGTTATGCTGATGGTAACCCCTTGTACTGATTGGTACCTGATTTTTACCAACCTTTCCAAAGGGAATACACCCCTTGCTGCTTCCATTTTACCACTCAATTTACTGTTACAGGTAATCTTATTACCAATTTATTTGTTGCTTTTCTTCAACAAGACCGGCACTTTAGAAATAAACATGCTTATTGAAAGTATTTTATTGGTTTTAATGGTACCGTTTATTTTGGCTCAGCTAACCAGGTATTTTGCTTTTAAAACAAAAAAAATTAACCTGATAGAAAATAGAATACTCCCATTTATTGATCCTTTTCAGGTGATATTTTTAGGTTTGGCCATTCTGGCCATGTTTGCTTCCAATGGAGAATATCTTACCAACAATTTGAATGTACTTTATATTCTCTTGTTCCCTCTTTTACTTTTCTTTCTGATTAATTTCTTGTTGAGCCGCTTTATCGGTCACTTGTTAAAATTCAGCTATGAAGATTCGGTTAGCCTCAGCCTAACTACCATAGCGAGAAATTCACCGATATCATTAGCCATAGCAGTTACCGCCTTCCCTGATAAACCTTTAATTTCACTTGCATTGGTGATAGGCCCTCTGATTGAATTGCCCATTTTGGCATTGATCTCTTATTTTTTATTGCGGATAAAGAAAATGAGTTTAGAATAATTAAGTATATGTAATAAAGTTTAAAGGATGATGAAGTCAATGAATAGTAATGAAGCAAAATTGAGTTGCAAATTCACTACTCCCGAATTACGCCAGAGAAAAGCTACGGTAATCAATGATCTAAAAAAATTGGTTCTTGAAAAGCAGGAAACAGCAAAGGGATTCCGCTACAGATTTGATGTTTCCGATAAAACGCTTGACCTGCTAATAGATTTCATTAAGACCGAACGGCTCTGTTGTGAATTTTTTACTTTCAGCCTGACAGCCGATGGCACGGAATCTCAAACCTGGCTGGATCTGTCCGGTCCTGAGGGAGTAAAAGAATTTATAGCAAACGAGATCGAATTTTAATCTTCTCAAAAGCGTAAAATGCAGCTATGATAACACTCTTCACCGGAACTATACTATTGAGCCTGTTGCACGGTCTTATCCCGAGCCACTGGATCCCGGTACTGGCACTGAAAGAGAAGTTTACATGGTCTCCAGGAAAAACTGTCCGTGTGGCAATGTGGGCGGCACTGGCACATTCATTAAGCACTTTTTTATTGGGGATATTCCTCGGATTATTCAGTTTGTCACTGGCAGGTAATATAACCAGCTATACCCGCTGGGCTGTCCCTACACTGCTTATTTTGCTTGGTATTTACTTTATTGTCCAGCACCACAGGCACCATCATTTTCATAATCAGGAAAAGAAAAAGCTGGAAAAGGCAGGTGCACGGCAGGTAATTACCCTGCTCTTATTTGTGATGTTCCTGTCCCCCTGTCTGGAAATTGAAGCCTATTTTATAATGGCAGGGACTTATGGCTGGGAGGCAATCCTTGGAATAGGGTTTTTATACACCGCAGTATCTGTTGCCGGTATCACCTTTTGGGTGGCAATGGCGCAGAAGGGTCTGCACAGATTCAACTGGCATAGACTGGAACATAATGCCGGGCTTATTTCAGGGGCAGTCCTGATCATCACCGGTATCATATCATTCTTCACGCATTAACGAATTAAGACATGGAACAAAAACGGAACATAAAACAGGATGAAAATTTGGAATTAAACAATTTGGAACATGTCACTGAACCGAAACAGCAACCTAAAAAAAATGATGCCCATAACCATAGTGGTGAAGAAACAGGCTGGAAAGCTCATTGGGATTTGCTCGCCGCCTTAATGATCCTGGTTACACTGCTGGTGTTGGAATATGGTTTTGATCTCGATATACCCGACATCCTTTTATTGGCCATCAACCTTGTTGCTTACTTTCTTGCCGGAAGAATGGTATTGGATCTTGCCTGGCGAAAGTCCAAAAGAGGTGATTTTTTCAATGAATTTGTACTGATGAGTGTGGCCACCATTGGGGCATTCATAATCGGGGAATATGAAGAAGGCGTGGCAGTAATGGTGTTTTACCAGATAGGTGAATGGTTCCAGGATTCGGCAGTGAACAGGGCAAAAAGAAGTATAAAAGCATTGCTGGACATAAGGCCGGATGAAGTAACGGTTTTACGGAATGGAAAAGCCCGGATCACTGATCCGGCAAAAGTGCAATTAGGAGAAAGAATACAGGTAAAACCCGGAGAAAAAGTAGCCCTGGACGGCGAACTTGTTTCCGGAAATGCTTCGTTTAATACAGCTGCTTTAACGGGTGAAAGCAAACCTGACACCAAATACAAAGGTGAACAGGTGCTGGCAGGAATGATCAACCTGAACACTCTTGCAGAGGTGAAGGTAACGGCACTTTTCAGGGACAGTAAGCTGAGCAAGATCCTGGAGATGGTACAAGATGCAACGGCACGTAAATCACAGACACAGCTCTTCATTTCACGCTTTGCCAAAGTCTATACGCCCATAGTATTTTTCCTTGCCCTTGCACTTTGTGTTCTGCCATATTTTTTTGTTTCAGATTACATTTTTCGGGAATGGTTTTACAGGGCGTTGGTGTTCCTGGTGATCAGCTGCCCCTGTGCTCTGGTTGTTTCCATACCCCTTGGGTATTTTGGAGGTATTGGACTTGCTTCCAGAAACGGGATCCTCTTCAAGGGAGGTAATTACCTTGATGTCATGACCCAGGTAAAAACAGTCGTGATGGACAAAACCGGCACTTTAACCAAAGGTGTGTTTAAAGTACAGCAGGTTGTTCCCGATGGTATTGAAAAAGAAGAACTGATTAGAATAACAGCGGCACTGGAACAAAACTCTACCCATCCCATAGCCAGGGCAGTTACCGATTATGCGAATAAGGTTTATGAAGGATTGCAAACGGCTAACATTGAAGAAGTAGCAGGATATGGACTGAAAGGCACGATTGACGACAAGGAAGTACTGGCAGGAAACCTAAAGCTGTTAAAGAAATATGATATCCCTTTCCCGGCAGATGTTGAAAAGGTAACAGATACCATTGTGATGGTGGCCATAGATAAAAAATATGCGGGTTATATCACCATTGCCGATGAAATAAAAGAAGACGCACATCAGGCCATCAAAGAAATGCACAGCCTGAACATTAAGACCGTCATGCTATCGGGGGATAAGCAAACAGTAGTTGATCAGGTAGCAAAGGCATTGGGGATCGATGAAGCCTATGGGAGCTTGCTTCCGGAAGGAAAAGTGGAAAAGGTACAGGCACTGAAAGAAGAAGGCAGAAAGCTGGCCTTTGTGGGTGATGGTGTCAATGATGCCCCGGTAATCGCACTGGCCGATGTGGGCATTGCCATGGGCGGTTTGGGCAGTGATGCTACCATAGAAACGGCCGATGTGGTGATCCAAAATGACCAGCCTTCTAAGATAGCCGCAGCTATAAAAGCAGGAAAGGTGACGCGAAATATTGTCTGGCAGAATATCATCCTGGCGATGACAGTCAAAGTTATTGTTCTTGCATTGGGGGCTGGGGGTGTCGCTACTTTATGGGAAGCTGTAATTGCTGATGTGGGCGTGGCTTTATTAGCCATTTTAAATGCTGTGAGGATACAACGAAAAACTCTTTAGTTACAATTTTTTGTTTCCCGAAGTAGCAGGAGCTCAAAGGCATTTAGTTATGAAATAAAAACAACACCAACACTATGAAAGAATTGGAGTTTAAAAAGAACAAAAAAGAAGATATGTTTATCTATTTGCATGTGGATAATATAAGCTATGAAAGTCTGGCAGCAAAAGAACCTGACTTAAAAAATTTCCTTCAGACAGGAGAAATTTTTGCTCACCAGGAATCAAGACATTTAAGAAATGAAGTGATGTGGAAGATGTTTAACCCACATGGCAGCAAACTGCTCAGAAGTATCTATTTTTCATTAGGTTTTGATTTTTTCAGTTTCTGTTTGTGTACTACAGATTTTCGTTAGGGCAGTGTGCATTTTCGTGT
Organism: Cyclobacteriaceae bacterium; assembly: GCA_040905205.1. Lineage (GTDB taxonomy): Bacteria > Bacteroidota > Bacteroidia > Cytophagales > Cyclobacteriaceae > Cyclobacterium. Next base: position 208 of record JBBDSB010000005.1, on the reverse strand, counting down.
AGGGATGATTTTGACGTAGGTGTTGGTTCCCGATGAGGTGATGACTTTTTGCCTATTCCCTATTCTTACAAATATAAAGTTTAAATTGAAACATTTCTTCCATCTATTCTCAGAAAACCATCAAAATGATTCAGATACAACTACCCGGGAAAGTACATCTATGCATCTTTGACTAAAATTTCGATATAAGAACCTTGTTCTGGACCGA
>JBBDSB010000004.1:7081-13904 GCA_040905205.1 Cyclobacteriaceae bacterium | reverse complement strand
ATCGAGTAGCCCGCCCTGAGCCAAATGGCTCAGGTTGAGGCTCCTCCCTACCGGAAGGCAAGCTCACATTTATCCCGTTTGGAAAAGTCTGCCTGATTGGATTTCGGCATTGTCCTCGGAAAATTCCTTGAAACATTATCCTACAATGTTCAGCACATCTGCCAGCGCCGTGGCCAAACCCAGAAAACTTAAAAATCCGAAGATGTCAGTCACCGTGGTCAGCACGATCGAAGAGGAGGTGGCGGGATCCTGTCCCAGCGACTTCAAAATTATCGGGATGACCGCTCCCGAAAATCCTGCAATCACCATAGATACCACCATTGAGATGCCAATGACCACAGAGAGACCGAAGGAGGAAGCCCAGAAATAAACGATGACAGAAGTGGTTAAGGCTACGGCAAGCCCATTAATCAATCCTACCATAATCTCTTTTCTCGCCACTTTGAACCACTGCGCTATCCTGATTTCTCTGAGCGCCAAACCGCGCATGGTGACGGCCAGGGCTTGTGAACCCGTATTGCCCGACTGCCCCGCCACAACCGGTAAAAAAACTGCCAGCACCGTGATTCTGGCTATTGTATCTTCAAAAATGCCCACTACGAGGGAAGCCATAAATGCAGTAATAAGATTGATATGTAGCCAAGGTAGCCTGTTCCTTACCGCAAGGGAAACTTTTGACAGGGCTCGTTCTTCCCTACCCGCACCAAACATCGCTTGAAGGTCTTCCGTTGCTTCTTCTTTGGAGGCTGCGACCAAGTCACCGTTTCGAATTACGCCCAGTAGCTTGTTATTGATGTCAATAACCGGCAAATGAATGATCCTCTTTTCTTCCAGCAGTTCCACCACATCTTCCACGGGTGCTAAGGCATTTATCACGCCCAAAGGGGCTTGAAGGATATCCTGTAATTTCACCTTGGGCTCCGAAATGGCTATTCTTTGAAGTGTCGCTACGCCCAAAAAAGTGCCTTCATGGTCTATCACATAAATATTGGCAATTTGGCGGTCTCCCAGTACCCGCAGGCGCTTCAGCACTTCCTCCACTGTGTTTTCTGGATGGAAAGTGGTTGCCATAGGGTTCATCAAATATCCCGCAGAATCCAGCGGATAGCTCATCAGCTCTTTTATTTCGCGGGCCAGCGTGGGGGATAACAAAGCCGTTTTGGCTTCAGCCGTTTGCTTATCCAGACGGGAAAGCAATCTCGCTCCCAAATAAGCATCGATGTTGGAGAAAATGTAAACAAACAATTGATTGTCCATTAGATCAATGACCTCTGTGGCAATATCGGGATTCAGGCGGGCAAACACCTGTTTGGAATCGTTTTGATCCTGTCTTTTGAGATAATCAATGATCTCCTCAGTAGAAAAGCCATTGAGCACCAACGCGGCATCTCCGGGAAATTGCCTGAAAAAGCCGTTTATCAATTTTTCTTTAGCCGAGGTAGGGATTTGTGACATGATTAAAATTTTAGCATAATTTTATGGAATGAGGATATTGGGTTTTCATTCTCCCGGGCTACCCAAAAAACCCATTAATCCGATACGGTAAAGCTCTCCCAGTGCGGCACCCGCCTTGATAGCTTGTTTACCAATCACTTCTTCGCTTTTTACACTTCCCCGGCGAACGGCTTCCAGCCTTAATGAGCCGACGAGAACACCGGAGCGATCAGTTACCGGCAAGGCATAATAGTAAAGCCAGCTATCATAGTTTATGACCGTTTCAAAATGAACATCATCGTAGAGCTTTGGCACACTGGTATTTGCCAAAGTAGTAAGAGGGGCATCCTTATCGGCCAACAGCAGGTCTTGCAGGTTTACAACGCCATGTAGTGATTTGTCCTGATTAACCACAAATACATAAGGAGAGACGAGCCGCTTGTGCTCCTTTAAGAAGGTCAAAGCCTTGCCCACCTTGACGGATTTCCGCAAGGTAAATAAGATTGGATCCATCAAGGCTCCTACCGTGTTTTCAGGGTTCTTCAGCTTCAGGCGCAGTGGACCTGATACTTCCGGTGCCAGATCTTCCAATAGTGAATCGCAGAGCGACCCCTCCATCTGTCTCAGTATCAATTCAGCCGTTTTCAAGTCTACTTCTTCCAGTATTTCGATAGCGCAGGGTTGGTCAAGGCTTTCCAAAATTCGGGATGCTTTGTAGGCATACATCGGCTCCAGTATTTTGGCTGCCAGAACAACGGGGATTTCCTGTAACAAGCTCGCCACCTCTTCGGGCTCAAGCTCCTCGATAATTTGCGTTGCTGCCCGGCCGTGTTTATGAATAAAAGCCTCCAATATCCTTTCATCTGTATCCATTACTTTTCTTTTTTGATCAAGACAGACTTTACTTCGTTAAACTCCTTTGAAGGGATAGTCACTTGGCCGGTTTCCGATTCCAAAAGAACTGCCGTAGTGCCGATCTTAATAATCCTGCCTTCTATACCGCTTATCTTCACATAATCTCCCTCTTTGTACAGTTTATGTATGTAATAGGAAGCGAGAATATTGCTGACCGATGTTTTAGCGCCCAAGCCAAATGCCAGTGCCGCACCGAACACAAGAGCCGCTAAAAGGATGTTTATCAATTGTGTGAGGAAAGCAATATCGATACCGATCTGATCAACGGCAATAATGATGGAAGTGATGAGAATAGTGTACTGCACTATTTTTCCGAGGATATTGCCATAAGAAATGGCTACCTGGGCCGTGGCGGAGGCAATCAATTTTCCCACCATCCTGCCCGCAATGATTCCCACAAAAACAATTAAAATGGCGGCTAAAATTCTCGGTAAATAGGTCAGGACGCTTCCAAGCCAGGTGGTAATAATCGATAAACCGAGTACTTCCGTACCGAGAATAAGAAAGAAAACAAAAATAATCCAGAAGAAAGTCTTGCTGATAAATGTGGCTGAGGGGCCGAAGTTGATGTGTTGAATCTTGTCTCTGAACCTGTCATTGATCAGGCTATTTAAGTAATTCAACAACCGCTTGACCGCCCATTCAGTGAGGCGCGCCACCAAATAACCGATTGCAAATACAATAAAGGCAAGGATTAGTTTTGGAAGGATAGCTATCAGGCTATCCTTGAAACCAAATGCCATTTTACGAAACTCTTCTACTAGCTGACTATAATTCATCGTTTAAATTTGGCTGAATTAAAGAAACTTATCTTTAGTATCGTTCCAAAATACAAAAAAACTTCAAATAATCTGCAAAAAATATTAATTTCAGCCAGAGTAGCATGATGTCCCCGCTGAGTCTCTTGTAAAGGACCCATTGGTTAAATAAACGCTACCGAAAGAAAGGCGGCTTTGTATACTGCTGTGGATCAGTACAGATTTTCACAAGTTTAAACGGTCAAATTTTGACCTATATTCACCATTCAAGGCACACACGTCGGCTATGGCAAATGCGGGATAAAGTGCTAAATAAGAAAGTAAATACATTAAATAAACTAATCACTAATCGGAAAGTGAAGTGCCTTGAAATCCCGCACTTGCCATAGCAGAGAACCGTTGTGGGGAATGTGTGTAAGTAGCAAACAACAGAGATTTGTCGTACCTTTGGTTATGATCAAATTAGTCTATTTGGATACATCGGTATTTGGAGGATATTTTGACGAGGAGTTTTCGGATAACACAGTTCCTTTTTTTGAACGGGTAATTGATGAACGAATTCAAATGTTTATTTCCAGGCTTTTAATAGCTGAGTTGGCAGGAGCCCCTGATGAGGTGAGGGAACTTTTGAACAAAATTCCCCGAGAACAGCAGGTATTTCTGGAACTGACTGAAGAAGCAAGAGAATTAGCCAACAAATATATAGATGAGAACGTTGTTGGCCGAACAAGCAGGGCCGACTGTCAACACATTGCAATGGCAACGGTTGCAAAAGCGGATGTTCTGGTAAGCTGGAACTTTAAACACATTGTGAACCTTGACCGTATTCGTAGATATAATGGGGTCAACCTCTTAATGGGTTATAATCCCATCGAGATACGAACACCAAAAGAAATTGAGAGATATGATTAAGGAAAAAATTAAAACGCAAAAAGGCCTTGTGAAGAAACTAAGGGCAATAAGGGACAAATTCAACAAAGACATTCAGGATATGACCCTTGAAGAGGAAAAAGCATATCTGGAGAAAATGTCTGCAAAATGGAAGAACTCCCCACAACATTAGATAAAAATGAATGCACCTATTTCTTCGTAGAAAGTCAGAAGTCAAATTGGTACTTCTAAACCTTTTGGAAAGTGTAGGTAAACTCATTTTATCATGGCGTTCCCCTCATACGCAATATTTTAAACTTATAACTTGAATGCCATCGACAGAGCAGAGAAACTGAAGGATAAATAAAAAGGAATTGGCATTCTGAAAAAATAGTATCTTTGTAAAAAGACATTTAAAATGACTGATTTTGCAGAGAAATATATAAATCCCTTTACCGACTATGGCTTTAAAAGACTTTTTGGAGAGGAACCAAATAAAAACCTTTTGCTTGATTTTCTGAATGTCCTGTTAAAAGAAGAAGAAGGGGAAATTAAAGACCTGACTTATCTGAAAGGAGAACAATTAGGAACCAATGAAGTGGACAGAAAAGCCATTTTTGACCTATACTGTGAAAACGAGAAAGGCGAAAAGTTTATTGTAGAACTGCAAAAGACTAAGCAGAGCTTTTTTAAGGACAGAACCGTTTACGACGGCTTAATTCTACACTGGCAGATTATAAAAAAGGAATTAAATGTTCCTGTGGAAATGATATTTGGGTAATCGGTTCTGCATAAGTTGGAAATAGTTGTATTACTTGTATTACAGGAGAAAGTTATCCGATTGACGATTATGAAATTGAATCAGCAATTAATAAAAGAGAAAATACAAAAGGTCGAAGACATATTGATGAAATTCCGCCTTCAAAAATTGCAGGATTTTTTGATGATGATGGATATGAAATCAATTTGGATTTAATTAAAAAACCATCATTGTGTACTACTTGTATTAACGACGATAATCCAAATGAGGAAATATTCTGCAATATGACTCGCTACGACCAAAAAGCTGATAAAGAATTTAAATGTTTTGCATATAGAGCAATAAAAACTTGATAAGAAAGAAAAAACACGACGGCATAACAATGTGCAAATGTAATGCGGGCGGGCGTGGTATTCCAGCGGTTTCGCCCTGTTCAACCACCACCAATCCGTCTTTGACAGATGACAGTTTTTAAAATAGAAAATTGTAGTACGCCGGCTTGGCTCCGTGCGGATTTGAAAGGAAACCGTTTCAAAGTCCCGCACTCCACTTGCACCAACCGTTTATGCGGCATGCTTGGACGACATCGATAACTTAAAAATAATTTGAAAGAATGATTTAACACAAAATAGATAACGAAAATAATTTGAAAAAAAATATTAATTATATTTCAAATCAAGACCATACCTTTTACTTATCAAACAAAACAGCGAAAATTAACATTTTAAAATAAATCAAAATGACAAATTACCTAATTTTAGCACAAATTATTATAGCGGCATCAGTTGCCTATGTTTGGATTTTTAGAATTCACAACGTCATCAAGGAATTTAACCAGTTTGGCTTGAACGATGTTACCAGAAGTTTTGTAGGTTTTGCCAAAACTGCTTTAGCCACTTTATTAATAGTAGGTTTATGGTTTTAAATGCTTATATATTTTACTTTGGAAGTAATCAATAAAAGTCTCACACTGTTGAAAAAATGTAAGACGACCGCATAAAATTTAGACCACTAGGGAAAAGCCGGGAGAAAACGGTTCCGAAAGTGCCCACCGCTCCCAAGCCTGGAACGTTAGACACCAACCCTGGAAAGACTGCTGCAATCGATCTGATAATATTTCAGTAAATTTAAAAATATTGTATTTTTGAGATATGAGAATAATTGATAAAAATATAGATAAGATTAGAGCTTTATGTAATAAACATAAGGTGGCGAGACTATTTGTATTTGGGTCAATCTTGACTGATAATTTTAAAAAATCGAGTGACATAGACTTATTGGTTGATTTCACAGATGTTGATCTTTATGATTACGCGGACAATTATTTTGATTTAAAAACATCTTTGGAAAAATTGCTAAAAAGACAAATAGACTTACTTGAGGATAAAGCAGTTAAAAATCCATATTTGAGAAAATCCATCGACTCCTCTTAACAAATGATATATGGATAATGATATTAAAACTTGTCTTTATGATATTTTACAATCAATAAATGAGATTGATAGCTATTATGATAACAAACCAAGGATTTTTGAGGAGTACGTTTCTGGCATAAAAACAAAAGGGCAATTGAGCGTAATTTGGAAATAATTGGCGAAGCGGCAAATCGGATACTTAAAAAGGATAAGGATTTTATGCTTGATAACGCAGAGAAAATTATCGGTACCCGTAACAGGATAATTCATGGTTATGATAATATATCAGATGATTTGATCTGGAGTGTTGTAATAAATCATATACCTAGAAGGAGACGATGGTGATGTTATTAATGCAATTGGACATATTGCAAAGGCTATCGGAATGACAAAAATTGCAGAGGAAAAAGGTCTGAGCAGATCGAGTTTATACAAAGCTCTATCTGACGAAGCAAAACCCCAATTTGCAACAATAATGAAAGTATTGAAAGCCATTGGAGGACAAATACAAGTGAATCCAATGTCTGCTTAAAAAAATTACGACAGCACAATCGAGCCTCAACCTGAGTCAATTGGCTCAGGTTGAGGTGCTCCCACCACCCGCCCACACGGATCTCGTAGCATCTCTACATCCCGGTCGACTGGGAGTCTCGTAGCAGCATTTGGCCCTT
>JBBDSB010000004.1:0-6981 GCA_040905205.1 Cyclobacteriaceae bacterium | reverse complement strand
CGTAGCATCTCTACATCCCGGTCGACTGGGAGTCTCGTAGCAGCATTTGGCCCTTGGATATAAGGAAGAGAATACATAAATAGAACATATGGAAATTTCGGAACCTTTAAAATACCTTTCAGGAACCGGTTTTGTAGGAAGCATATTATGCAAAAAAGACTGGGATCATTCCGCACTGGGTGATGCGTCTTTTTGGCCTCCCTGCCTGCATACCTCCCTGGGATTATTATATAATTTTCAAATGCCCATGTTTTTAATATGGGGAGCAAATCAAATTTTATTCTACAATGACGCTGCACTCCCCTTTTTTGGAGAAAAAGGGAAGGATCCCCATTTTTTGGGGAAATCGGTCAATGAAATTTTGCCCCAGCTATGGCAGCCTATTCTACCAGCCCTCCAACAATGGGAAAGTAATGGTACAGGATATTCGATAGACCATGTGGAGCTGCCCATTTTCAAAAATGGGGCATATTATACATCAAACTGGTCTATGAATTTCAGTCCAGTATTGGAAAATGGTTCCCCACCTAAAGGAGTGCTTATTGTTTTTAAAGAATCTTTTCAGCTGCAAGAGGGGCCAGAAAAAGTAGAAGAAAGTGAAAAAAAAATAAAGGACATTGTGAACAATTCCCCTTTCCCCCTGGCACTTCAGGTAGGAGAGGAGATGCATATCAAACTGGCGAACAAAGCCATAACAGATATTTGGGGCAAAGGTGAAAACGTTATCGGATTATCCCTTAAAGAAGTATTACCTGAACTCGAAAACCAGAATATATTAGAAGAACTAAAAAAGGTATATGAATCAGGAATCCCCCTGCATATTAATAATAAACAGGTTGATTTGATTGTAAATGGCCTTTCCCGAACCTACTACCTTAATTACAGTTTCATCCCTATGTTTGATAAACAAGGCCAGATTTATGGGGTGATGCATGCCGGGGCAGACGTGACGGACCTCAATATTGCCCGGAATAAAATTGCTGAAAGTGAGGAAAGATTTCGGACAGTTGCTAATAACGCCCCGGTTCTAATCTGGATGACTGATAAAGATAAAAACGGTAATTTTTTCAATGAAGCCTGGCTTAATTTTACCGGAAGGTCCATGGAAGAAGAATGTGGATATGGCAGGCCCAAAGGCGTGCACCCAAAGGACCTGCAAAGTTGCCTGAACACCTTCCACACTTCCTTTGATCAAAGAAAAGCCTTTTATATGGAATACAGGCTTAAAAGACATGACGGGGCATACCGATGGATTTCTGAAAGTGCCGTGCCCAGATTCACACCTGACGGCATTTTTGAAGGTTATATCGGAGCTTGTATGGATATACACGAACAAGTTGGTATACACCAACAGCTTAAAGAGGAAGAAGAAAAACTCAGCATCATTATCCAGGCAAGTGAATTGGGTGTGGTAGAAATGGATCTGATCAGCAGAAAAGTCCATTGTTCACCCCGTTTTGTAGAGATTTTGGGATATCGTGAGGAGGTAAAGATTACTTACAGGGATATTTTGGAACATGTTCATCCCGATGATTTGACGATGCGAAACCAAGTGCTCAGACAGGCTTATAAAACGGGTAAAATATTTTTCGCTTTAAGGCTAATTGGGAAAGATGGTTCCCCACATTGGATTGAAGCCATGGGAAGGGCCTTTTTTAATGACAAAAATAAACCTGTTAAAATAATCGCTACCATAAGGGATATTACAGAAGAAAAATACCATCAACAGGAATTGCAGGAAAGCGAACAAAAGTTCCGGCTATTGGCTGATTCCATTAATCACCATATTTGGATTTTTGACCCAAATGGTCAATTAAACTATATGAATTCCTATGTTTTGAAATACTGTGGATTAAAACCAGAAGAACTGTATCAGGATGGTTGGACGAAAATAATACATCCCGAGGATCTTGAGAAGAACATGTCGCTATGGAATGCATCCATCCAAACCGGAAGAAATTTTATTTTTGACCATAGACTCCGAAATAATGACGGTACCTATCGCTGGCACACCTGCAAGGTCATTCCTCAAAGGGACACCAATGGCCATATTCACATGTGGGTAGGCACCAGTACGGATATCCATGAGCAGAAAAAATTTGTCAGGGATTTAGAAAAACAGGTTACGCTCAGAACCCAAGAACTGGAAAATAAAAACAAAGAGTTATTGAGGACAAACAAGGAGTTGGAAGCCTTTGCCTATATTTCAAGCCATGATTTACAGGAACCATTAAGGAAAATACAAACTTTTTCCTCTTTGATAATGGAAAAAGAAATTCAAGTTCTTTCGGAGAAGGGAAAGGATCATTTTCAACGCATTATTAAATCTGCAAACAGGATGCAAACTTTGATCAAGGACCTGCTGACTTATTCCAGGACCACTACCGGAGAAAAATCATTTGAAATCATTGATCTATCCGAAATCCTTAAAGATGTAAGAGAGGATTTGAAAGAGGAACTTCAAAAGAAAGAGGCAAAATTAACCGTAAACGGGCTTTGTGATTTCTATGTGATACCTTTTCAGATGTACCAGTTTTTTTATAACCTCATGAGCAATTCCATCAAGTTTTCCCATGATGACAGGGTGCTTCATATTACCATCCATTGTACCGTGGATATGGGGGAAAATTTCAATTACAAACCATTAAAAAATGGAGTAGAATATTGCCATATCCAGTTTTCTGATAATGGAATTGGCTTTGATCCCCAATACAATGAGAAAATTTTTGAAGTTTTCCAGCGTTTTCACAAAAGAAAACCATACAGTGGCAATGGAATCGGGCTTGCCATTGTAAAGAAAATCGTCGAGAACCATAATGGATTTTTGGCTGCAAGGGGCGAGGAAAATATTGGTGCAACTTTTGATTTTTTTCTGCCAACAGCTTAGGCAATTATAGAATTCTGGATTTCTGTCCGGAAAGACCTAAATGAAATGTTTTTTCTTTATTTCACGGATCCCAAAACCATTTTAGACAGGGACATCGCCACTGATTGGATGTTATTTCCGGATCATAAAAATAAGGAATCCCTACCCAGGAATTCCCTATACCCCTATATAGCCCTAAATATAATTTCTTTATATGGTGGCTCCCACCTGTAACCCGAACCGTTGATCCAGACAGATAACTGCAGTCCTTTCAGGCTATCATCACATAAATGGCAGCAAGTTCGGCTGGCTGGCCTGCCCGTTTCAAAGACTTGTTTTTCCCGAATTCCATCACCTTACCTCTGATTCAGCACCAGGTACATTGTGCTCTTGATCGGGATAAGGTGGTTTTTCATACCCTTCCTTAGGGTTCATTTCTTGTTTCTGATTGGACATATGACAAATAATTTAAGCTTATTTTCAATTTAAATATCTTTTCACCTGAAACAGATCCATTTTTATTCAGAATACCCAAATTGGAAGTATATTCTATTCAGAGAAACAGTACAGTTGAAACAGCGCCAAAAACCGTTCCACCTAATTTTTAGGGTGTAATTCCATTAAATGGGACCATGGTCCTCCCAATGGGGAAAATCCCGGCATCTCCTTGTGAAAATACTTGCACAGTACGTAGCATAAATGAGAATGGCTATTTAACGTGACATAGTGACAAATTAGGGTTACACCCAACAATAAAAATTCGCCGAACGGGGGCTAAATTAATGATTTCATGATTTATCTGAAGGTAAATCGGCTGCCCTGTACATGTCCTGCCACTGCCATAAATCCTTCTCGATTAACCCCAATAAAAGACATCTTCTATCATTCAGCTCATCCAATTTCTTTTGGCGGTTTGTCTCGGAAATATCCAAATCATCCCAATAGCCGGCTACCTGCTGGTACTGGAAGGGAGGCGGTAGCATGGCAGGTTTAATAAAATTCCCTTTCATTTTCAAAAAATAATTAATCACACTACCTGCATATTTTAAGACAGGAGATTCAGGATTTTTGTTTGAATAAAGTGTAAAAATTCTCCAGATAAATGCTGAAAATGGCTTCGATATTATCCCTCCCCCACCTAAATGGATAACCGTTAGAAAAATATCTATTACTACGATGACCAGGATAAAACATCCGATGAGAATCAAAAACAAGCTACTAAAATCCATCTCTTTCCAATTATTAAATTTACCAACAATACCTAAACAAGATGGGTGCCGAACCTTCCTGACCGAAAATAGTAACCCATTTACAAATATGTATTAATACTTTTTCCTCCCGAAGTTTTTACATTTTACAGAAGGAAGAATTCCAGAATGGAAGGCAGGCATATTGTTTGCATTAACAAATGGTAATGTAAGGAAGAAAAAGAAACCAGGGCAAGCGGCCTCAAAAAATCCAATGTAAAAACACAAATACCCATGAAGATACCTACTATTAATCCTGTAGTAAAAAATAATTTCAGCAGATCATAAAAAAAGGGAATTGGCCAAAAAACTTATGGAGGAAAGTGAGAAAAAATACAGAGCCCTTTCAGCCTCCCTGGAAGATCAGGTAAAAAAAAGAACTTTGGACCTTGCCCGGCAAAACAATCAATTGGCTGCCTTAAATAAGGAACTTGAATTATTTGCCCATATTTCCTGTCATGATTTACAGGAACCGCTGCGTAAAGCCAAAATGGCCTTCTCCAGAATATCTGATGATGATTTAAAGGCTTTGACGGAAAATGGAAAAGGCCAAATTCAAAAGGCAAATACAGCCCTTCAGGCCATGCAGGTGCTGATTGATGATCTTCAGACTTATTGGAGATCGGACCAATCAAATGGGGTATTTGAAAATACGGACATGGCTTTCCTGGTAGCGGAAGTATTGGATGGCCTTAGCTTACAGATTGAAGAAAAAAATGCCACCATCAAATATGCGCCATTAGGTCAATGTTTGGTTGTCCGCTTTCAGTTCAGACAATTGCTCCACAACCTCCTGAGCAATGCCCTCAAATTTTCCAGGCCCGGAATTCCGCCTACAATTGAAATAAAAAGCAGGATCATCACCAGCGAAGAATTGGATGTTTCTTTGCTACCGAATTATTCTAATTTTTTTAACCTTTCCATTTCCGATAATGGCATAGGATTCGACAAAAAATATAAGGAAAAAATATTCGAAGTATTTCAAAGGTTACATGGAAAAGACCGGTATAAAGGAACAGGGATGGGGCTTGCCATTGTGAAGAAGATTGTCGATCAACATAAGGGATTTATCAGAGCATCTTCCGGAAAATCAAGTGGCGCTACTTTTAACCTTTATATCCCCACCACCTAAAAAAATCCATTTCCTGTTTTGATGGAATATAAGTTGAACAACACACTGCATTTTTGGACAAATTTAAAAGGTGCCATAAGATTTTTGTTCTTTTCACCTTTATTGAATAAGCTGATCTTTATGGAGACAGGCATTTTTCCCAATAAGATATAATTGTCCGTACGGTTTCCTTTAATTCTTTATAATTGTGGGGTTTTATAAAAACGCCTTGAACAGATTCCAATTCAATGGATTTTACTGTCCGGGAGATAAAATATCTATAAAAATACCAATTCAGGATTTACCGTTTTTGAAATACATTATAAAAATGGATCCTTTCCCGTAGGTACTTTCCACTTCAACGGTCCCTCCCATATCTTCTATCATTTTTTTGACAATAAACAATCCCATGCCCGTACCTTCCTCACCAGTATGATATCTGCCAAATTTGCTGAAAATCATGTCCTTCATATCCTCTCTTAGGCCAATACCGTTATCCTCCACCGCCAAAATCACCTGATCGCCGGAAATTGTTGAACGTACAGTGATTTCAGGTTTTCTATCAGGTGAATTAAACTTGATGGCATTACTGAGAAGGTTATAAAGAATGCTTCTGATATTCATTTTATAGGCCATTACCTCCATTACATGAAATCCTCTGGTGATTTTAGCATCTGTCTTTTCAATTTTATCATGAAGCCTTAGTTCCACCTCGTCCATCAGGTTGGTGAAATTTATTTTATCCGGTTGATTATAGGCGATCCCATTTCTTTTATTGGCCTCTACCAGCTCTGATATAGAGTTTTTCAATTTTAATACAGATAAATTGAGTAGATCAAAAATTAGGGTGTTTTCCTTATCCATCTCCACCACATTTTCCATTTCATGGACCAGCTGTTGGATATTGGCTATAGGACCATTCAAATCATGAGAAACCGAGTAAAGGATGTTTTCATATTTTTGGTTTAACTTTTCATGGATTTTTAACCTTTCCTTTATTTCAGAAATATCGAGAATACTGATGAGCACGCCCTGGAATGCATCCTCTCCATCAAAAGCATAGGGCAGCATCTGAAACTGATAGCGAGGGATCACTTTTACGGGGATTTTCCTACCTTTTTGTTGACTATTAAATACCTTTTCAAGGTTTTCGAAAATATCCGGGAGCTATAATTTGTGGCTGAGATTTTGAATGGGTTTCCCCAAATTCTGTGCATCAAGCTGAAAAACTTCCATGGCCTTCAGATTTACTTTCCTGAGCGTTAATTCAGCATCAACCAAAAGTTGGGGTATGGCAAGATCGGGATTAAAAAAGGGTGCCCCATCTTGATGTAGACTTAATTTTATGTCATTATTCCGTAGCTCTTCTATTTCAAACCCCATTTCCTCTCAAATAAATTGTAAAACAAATAACTGACCTAGCCTTTACCCCTGGCTACCTCACTTTCATCCGATGCTTGCCTTTTGGCTTTTTCACTGATCCCCATCTCATCGGGTTGTTTCGGTTCCTCTTTTTTACTGCTTCTTTGTTGGGGGATCTTCTGGATCAATAAATTCTTCAATACCTTTTCCCTCTTTATATTTTTTATTCAGCTTATCCTTTTATTTATTCTGGATTGGGAAGATTGCCTACTGGCTTCGATTTTGTAATTTCTATGGTTACCCTTCATTTGTAATTGAATTACCTCCTCTTGCTACTGTTGGTTTGAAGATGGTTTTGCTGTTCTTTTGTCCTTTATAAAGGCAAAAATGATTAA
>JBBDSB010000003.1:0-13943 GCA_040905205.1 Cyclobacteriaceae bacterium | reverse complement strand
GCATCTTACGGATGGCTGAAAAATGCAATGGGTCCGGAGATTGCAGAAAACTGCCTAATTCAGGGGGAGGTACCATGTGCCCCAGTTACCAGGCCACCCGTTATGAAAAAGATACCACAAGGGGAAGGGCCAATACCTTAAGGGAGTTCCTGACCAACAGCCATAAAAAGAATCCCTTTGACCATCCCGAGATCAAGGAGGTCATGGATCTTTGCCTTTCCTGCAAAGGCTGTACTTCGGAGTGTCCTTCCAATGTGGATATGGCCACTTTGAAAGCTGAGTTCCAATTCCAATATTATAAATCCCATGGGGTGCCATTAAGGTCCAAAGCCTTTGCCTATATCAATAAGCTGAATGGCTTGGGAAGCAGGGTCCCGGGGATTACTAATTTTTTCCTCACCAATGGAGTGATGGGATCTGCCCTGAAGAAAATATTGGGTGTTGCCCCCCAACGTAATTTGCCAACAATAAGCAAACAATCCTTGAGGCAATGGTACCGTAAGTCGTATGCCCAATTGACCGGGAAGCCCATCATCAAATCGGTATACTTTTTTTGCGATGAATTTACCAACCATAATGATACAGCCATAGGTATCAAGGCCATCAAACTGTTACGGCATCTGGGCTATGAAGTAAAGATGATCGACCATGGGGAAAGTGGGAGAGGAGCCATTTCCAAGGGTTTATTGGATTACGCCCAAAAAATGGCAGAAAGGAATGTGAAGCTTTTTTCGGGATTGGTAAGTTCCGAAAGTCCCTTAATCGGATTGGAACCATCTGCAATCCTTAGTTTCAGAGATGAATATCCCAGGCTGGTGGGGAAGGAATGGAGAGAAAAGGCCAAATCCATGAAATTTCATTGTGATATGATCGAAGAATACCTGGCCAAAGAGATAATTGCAGGGAATATTTCAAGTGAAGACTTTACCAAGGAGGAAAAATTTATTCAATTGCATGGGCACTGCCACCAAAAAGCCCTTTCATCCGTAAACTATTCAAGGAAGATCCTTGAACTTCCTGAAAATTATAAGGTGAATGTCATTCCTTCCGGTTGTTGTGGAATGGCAGGGTCCTTTGGTTATGAAAAAGAACACTATTCATTGAGCATGCAAATCGGTGAAATGGTCTTGTTTCCTGCGGTGAGAGATGCAGAAGAGGATAATTTGATAGCAGCACCGGGAACCAGTTGCAGGCATCAAATTAAAGACGGGACCGGCAAAAGTGCCCAACATCCTGTGGAAATTTTATTTGAAGCGTTAAAAAAATAAGTTCCTTAAAATAAAACAGCAACGCTTGCTGGCGAATGAAATTATATCCATAAAGAGAAGGATTGGCACAATTTGGGTCAACCCTTTTCTTCTTTTACCATGTAAAAATCTTTGTCATCTCCAAATGGATTCCAGGTAATGGATAGTGTGGGAATTGTCAAATCCGGTTAGGGATACCCGGGAATAGGCCTGGGTAGGAAAAACAGTTTCTGTCATCACCAACCTCCCATCATTAACGAAAATCTCCAAAGAGGACCAATCCAAAAAAATCCTCAAATTTTCTACTTTGATTCCTTGTAGAGGTGCCTTGTGCAAGTTTCCAAATTCGTTATGAAAATTGGTAATTCCAGACTGGCTTCTGTCAAAAATAAGTACAGTACCCTTTTTCTCCAGACTGATTTTTTCTCCTTTTTCATTGGAAATGTTAATACTAAAATCCTCCTGATCAGGAGTAAGCAACATTTCTACCAAAGAACTGGATAAATCGAACTGGTTACCTTCTACATTTTTTGTAATTTGTCTAAGCTTTTTGATCTCATCCACGGGTGGTGAGGCTAACGCCAATTTTTCTCCATCTTTTACCAGGGACAATGTCCTTGGCAGCGTATTGGCAGAACGCCAGGTTTCAGTAGGAACGATTTGGGCATATTTCCAATTGCTCATCCAACCGATAAAAAGTCTTCTTCCATCTGATTCCGGAATGTTGGACCAGGTTACACCCGCATAATTGTCCGCTCCATAGTCCAGCCACTTTACTTTATCACTGTCGGCGGTAAATTCCGAGCCATCAAAATCACCAATAAAATATTGCGTAGCCGACCCGCCATTGGGACCTCCGGGGTTAATGCTTACCAGAAGCACCCATTTTTCCTCTCCATCAGGACTTTGGAGTGGAAATAGGTCCGGGCATTCCCAAACGCCCCCATAGGCTGCCCAATCAGGTTGGAAGTCGCTTTCATGGGACCATTCAATCAGGTTGGGAGAGGAATAGAAACTAATACGGTCCTTTACTGCCAAAGACATGACCCATTTGTCTCCTACCCAGGATACTTTGGGATCACGAAAATCACGTATGCCAGGATTTTCCAACACCGGATTGCCCTGATATTTTTCCCAGGACCGCCCTTTGTCTGTACTGTATGCAATGCCTTGGGTTTGGAAATCAATTCTTCCAGCGGCTTCTCCCTTCGCATCATGATAGGTGTAGATGGCCACTAGGGGTGGCGATGTGGCAGTACCCAATCCGCTGCTATTTTCCCTGTCATAAACGGCAGATCCTGAAAATATCGTTCCCAATTCATCGGGTTCAAGGGCAATAGGGAGCTGTTCCCAATGCACCAAATCTTCCGATACAGCATGGCCCCAATGCATGGGGCCCCATACCGTACTGTCGGGATAATATTGGAAAAACAGGTGGTATTCCCCTTCCAGGTAAACCATTCCGTTGGGATCATTCATCCAGTTGGCTTCCGGAGAAAAATGGAATTGGGGCCGAAAGGGTTCTTTATACCGTTTCTGGGCTTGTGTCGATTGTTTCTGATTTTTTTGGTCGCATCCGAAAGCTAACCCAAAGAATATAAGCATCCCCAAAGGAATATACAGGCATTTTATGAATTTATTTATTATCATGAGAAAGGTATTCAGATTTTGATTTATTAAAGGATAAATTTAAAAACATAAAACAAGATTTAAATCACCCTATGGTTACAATTTTCGGACCATAGGGTGATCATTCTAATAATTGGGGTTTTGGATATATACCCCTTTTGTAAAATCAATCTCTCTTTGCGGTATGGGATAATATTCATCCCTTCCTTCTGTAAAAACGGCATTCGAAAGAAAATCTTTTCTTACTTTTTCCGTATCGAGGTATTCATTCAATACCGGTTCTGCCTCTCCCCATCTGACCAGATCAAAAAACCGGTGGCCTTCCATGGCAAATTCCAACCTTCTTTCAAATTTTAAGGCTTTCAAGGCAAATTCTTTGTCAGGAAACGATTCATAAGTGGATATGTTATAAATATCAGATGCACCAGCTGCCAGCGGTCTCTGTGTACTGTTGGCGGCACGTTCCCTAATCTCATTGATTATAGGAAGCGCTTCCTCCCATCGGTCCAGTTGGATCAGAGCTTCTGCTTTAAACAATAAGACATCGGCATACCGAATGAAATCAATATTCTTGGAAGTTCCAATAAATGGTCCCTCTTTCACATAGCAGGAACAATCGGGGGCCTGCTGTTCTTTCATATTTCCAAAATAGCCATACACGCCAGGATCTCTTGCCCAACTGAAATTATAGACCATATCCCCTTCCTCACTTACCGTTCTTCTGTATTTGAATGGCCTTCCTGGAATCCCCACGGTATGGTCAATTCTTGGGTCAACAGTCAATTCAGATGCTGGTGGGGCAGTTCCATCCGGAGCGATGACGTTAAAAATATTGTTTTCATTGAACGTGTCCAAAAGGGGCAATCCCTGCTCGTCGGTTTTGAAGGCATTGACCAGGTTTTGGCTGGCCAGGTGGAAACCACAGCATCCGTAAAGACCGGTTCCGTGAGGGGAATTTAATCCTGTTACATAGCTAACACGACTTACGACCGTACCATCATTGATGGAGAATTGAACGGCCCAAATGGATTCAGGACCATTATCAAAACCATCCAAAAAATTATTGCCGAAATCCGGTTCCAGGCTCCCTTCCACTTCATCGGCATATTGGATGACTTCTTCAAGCCGATCGTTGTTGATTTGGACTACTTGATGTTGGTCATTTTGTTCATAAGCCTGGTACAGCCGTAATTTGGCCAAATAGGCAGCAGCCGCATTTCGATCTGCCCGGCCAACTTCCTCTTGAAACTGGGGGAGATTGTTGTAGGCAAACAGAAAATCATCAGCCAGCATATTCCACAGTTCCTCATTGGGTACATCATTGCTTACCTGGGCTATTTCTTCCTGGCTCATCGTTTCTGTTATATAGGGGATTTTCTTGAACAACAATTTTAGCATAAAATGGGAATGGGCCCTTAAAAACCTTAATTCTGATTGTCTGATCACCTTTTCTGGGTAATCGGCCTCAGGTATTCCGTTAATGACAGAAAGGGCGAAGTTGGCTCTGGAAATGGCCTTGTAGTGGTTGGTCCAGGTTCTTGGGGCCATATCTGCACCTTGATCGGGGATGGTAAGGTTATATTGTTCATAGCTATCCACTACGCCGACATCACCTCTGCCCCCTCCGCCTTTATAAGCATCATCTGACCTTACACTACCATAAACCCAAAGGCTTGTCAATGGTCCTACCATTTCATCGTTGCCTATTCCCGCATAAGCGGCAATAACCAAGGCTTCTGCATTTTCAGGGGTAGCCACATTTTCATTGGAAAGTACGCCTTTGGGTTCGTATTCCAGAAAATCACTGGAACAGGATCCAATTGTCAGGGATACAGCCAAACCGAGAATTATTTTTTTATAGTTTTGCATGATTATTCAGGTTTTTAGAAGTTAACATTTAGACCAACAGAAAAAACAGTAGGTACCGGAATCCTGTTCACATCTGTTCTTTCAGGGTCAGAACCAATATAGTCTCTGTGGGTCAACCAAATTAAGTTTTCACCTTGGAAATAGGCCCTCACGCTTCCAACACCTGCCCATCTGTCCAAAACAGGTTGAGGTAGATTGTACCCCAATTGAAGGTTTCTGATTTTGAAATACGCATTATTTCTGAAGAGGTAATCCGAAGTACGGTTTTCATTGAAAGCAAGGGATAAAGAGGGGATATCGGAACCGGTATTTTCCGGTGTCCAGGCATCCATTACACCTAAACCGGCATTCTCCCTTCCTTGTACAAAGTTGTTCCAAAATATATAGGGGTCTTGTCCGATCCTTCCAGCCACGCCTGAACCAAAGATGGCCAAATCAAAATTTCCATAGGAAAGGTTTGCTCCTATTCCATATTCCAATGCAGGTAGGGTATTGCCAATGAAATCCCTGTCATCTGCATCAATTACACCATCATCGTTTAAGTCCACCAATTTGATTCCACCAGGTCTAGCACCTACTTGCGTGGGGCTTGCATCTACATCCTCCTGACTTTGAAAAAGACCATCGGTTCTAAACCCAAATATAGAAAACTGGGACTTCCCAATGATGGAATTTTCAGCTGTTCCGGGAAAGGCAGCCCTGACCTCTTCCGGCAAAAAGGTGATTTTATCATTAAATGCACCAAAATTGGTATTGATGGTCATTTCAAGGCCAGATCCCCATGTTTTGGAATAAGACAGCATCAATTCCCAACCTTTTGTTTCGGTGGAGGCACCATTTAGTACTCTTTCCTGACCCTCCCCGATGACCGATGCAATGGGGGGTCTGGTTAAAATATCGGTGGTGTTTCTCATGAAATAGTCAAATGATCCTGTAATGGCAAAATCAAAGAGGCTGAAATCTATTCCGGCATTCCATTCTTTTGTGGTTTCCCACTTCAAATCTGGGTTTTCTGCCTGGACAGAGACAAATCCTGAAGGAAGGTTTCCTGTATTATTTCCGTTAATGTCATAAGCCGTTCCGACATTATAGTAAATCTCAAAAAACCCACCGGTGTATTGTACCTGGTTTGGACCATACCTGGATTCGTATAATCCGAACCTGGCCAGATCTCCAATTTCCTGGTTACCTACTTCTCCATATCCAGCCCTGATTTTTAAGTCGGAAATCTGTTCTGCCGAACTCAAAAATTCTTCATCACTAATTCTCCATCCAGCGGTTACAGCAGGAAAAATACCATACCTCGTGTTTCTTCCAAATCGGGATGAACCATCCCTTCTCAAAGTAAATGAAGCCAAATATTTCCCCTCAAAGGCATAATCAATTTTACCAAATTGAGAAAGCAGCCTGCTACCAGTTGCCCTTCCTGTGTTAGTCCTGGCTCCCGTAGCGGCATCCATTACAAAATAGTCATTGGTTTCTACTGCAAAACCATCTGCCATGGACATAAGGGCAGAGAAGTCATCTTTAATGGACTCTACACCGGCCAATACTTCTATCCGGTGCTTGCCGATAAGCAGCTTATAATTCATGGTATTTGAAAAGACCAAACTTGAAAATTGGTTGGTGTCATGGATCAACCTATTATTGCTGCGGGTAATGAAGCCGTTGAAAACCCTGGGTTCAATGTCTCTACGGTGAAAATCACTGTAATCCAATCCAAGGCTGGACCGGAAAGTCAGGTTTTCCAAAATGTTCCATTCGGCAAAGACGTTTCCATAAAAATTGTTTTTACGGGTATTGTCCCAACGGTTTAGGTATTGCATCAGTACCGGGTTGTTTCGGTCTGAATAACCGGAACCTATAGGTCCTGCAAATTCTCCATTGGCATCCCTTACAGGGATGGTAGGGGCCATAGTAATAGCCAAACCTGGGGTAAGGGCACTACCCACATCCTGGGAGGCAAGAGTTTCTTTTGAATTGGTGAATTGGGTATTGATACCAAACTTCAATTTATCATCAAATAGCCAGGTATTGGCATTGATCCTTGCCGTGTACCGTTCAAAGCCGGTATGTTTTAAAATCCCCGTATTTTTAAAATGCCCCAGATTGATCATCAATGAAGATTTTTCGGAATTGGTGGCGATGGTCAATTCATTATTAAAAACATACCCGGTTTTATAAGTAGCATCCTGCCAGTCTGTATCTCCTACGGGCACATTTTGATCTCCTCCGACAAATGGTCTGACACTTACATTATTCAAAACGGGATTGCTGTAGTCTCCATTCCAATCAAAATCATAGATTTCCCCGTAACCTCCTGTAGGGTCGGCTCCATCATTAACGGATGCGCGCCAAAGTACTTCCCCTCTTTGTTGGGCATTCAGCATGGGATACCTTTGATTTTTTTCCGAAAGCGTGGAAACATTGGAGTTGATCGTTAAACTCAGCCTGTCCTGGCCGGAGGATTTGTTTTTTGTCGTGACCACAATCACCCCGTTGGCTGCCCTGGATCCATAAATGGAAGAGGCTGAAGCATCTTTTAACACCTGAATGGATTCAATGGCTTCGGGGTTTAAACTTGCAAATACCTCCTGTCTTTTGGTGGGTATTCCATCAATCACATAAAGTGGGTCATTGTTTCCCAATGTGGAAACCCCTCTTATTAAAACCCGGCTACTTGTACCGGATGGGTCTCCAGATTTTTCTACATATAATCCTGGAACCCTTCCCTGAAGGGCTTGCATGGGGTTTCCTGAGCTAAAGGTCTGCCCTTTGATTGGATCCAAATCCACGGCGACAATGGCACCTGTCATGTCCGCTTTTCTTTGTGAGCTATATCCCACTACTACAACGGCTTCCAGGTCTGAAATATCTTCTTCCAGAAGAACATCGATTACACTCCTGTTTCCCACGGTTTGAACAGAATTCCTATATCCAACAAAGGTGAATACCAAAGCGTCATCGCTTTCTGCATTGATGGTGTATTTGCCATCAATATCGGTAATGGTTCCCCGGCTGGTACCTTGGACCAATACCGTAACACCGGGTATACCTTCTTCTCCGGTTCCGTCGGTAACTTTTCCTGTTACCTCCCTTTCCTGTGCCTGAGAAGGTAGGGCAATCCACAGGAATAAAACGAATAGTAAAATTAGATTTTTCATAATTTAATCGGGTTTATCATAGATGAACATTTATTTGTTGAACTGTTTATATGAAAATTTTGAACTGGGTATTATTTTCTGTAAGTGTTCTTCCAGCGTAATGCCTTTTGTTTCTGGCATTAAAAAGAAAATGAATAAGATTTGTAGCACCATAAAAAACAGGAAAATTGAAAATATCTGCCAAGGCGGTAGGTTGGTGATCAGCACCGAACCGAAAAGCGTAATCAGGGCGGCCATGGTCCAGTGGACCAGAGCACCAAAGGATTGCCCCTTTGCTCTAAGCCTATTGGGGAATATTTCCGAAATGAAAACCCAAATGACACTCCCTTGCCCGATAGCATGGGAAGCAATAAAAACCAAAATGGCAAATAGTTTGACAAAAGGAACCGTTGGCTGGTAAAAACCAAAAATGATCAGACTTAAACTAAGCAAATAGCCTATGGATCCGGAGATCATCAGGTGTCTCCTACCCATTCGATCAATCAGAGAAAGGCTCCAAAGTGTGAAAATAAGGTTGGTTCCGCCGATAAAGACGGCCCCCAATAGCGATTGGTTCGTGCTCAGGCCTGCCTTTTCCATGATTTCCGGTGCATAATATAGGATAAAGTTGATACCGGAAGCCTGGTTGAAAAAGGCCATCAAAAACGCAAGGAAAAAAGGTTTATTATTGTTAGACAGGTCGGTTTTTTCCTTGGTTTGCTGTTTGTCTTCCAGGATATTGTTCACCACACTGGTTGCATTTTCAACGTCTCCTTTATAAAGTGTCTTGAAAATTTTAGTTGCCTTTTCAATAGACCCCTTTTTTAAAAGGAGCCAACGCGGGCTCTCGGGTATGTGGAGAATCAACCCTATAAATAATATAGATGGGATCATTTCCACCCCCAACATCCATCGCCAATCGTTTTTGCCCCCAAACCCTTCAAGGAAATAATTGGAAATGTAGGCTGCTAAGATTCCTATTACAATATTGATTTGAAACAGGCCTACCAATTTACCACGGTGTCTGGCTGGGGATATTTCCGAAATATATGCCGGTGCTGCTATGGTAGAAATGCCGATTGCGAATCCCCCCAAAAATCGATAAGCCGAAAAAATATAGGGATCGGTAGCGAGGGCTGTTCCCAATGCACTCATAAAATAAAGGACACCGATCCAGAAAAGTGTGGTTTTTCTCCCCTGGTGATCACATAGTATACCGCCAAGCATGGCGCCCAATACCGTTCCCCATAAGGCCACACTCATGATGAAGAAGCCATGAAACCAGCTGGAAGTATGCCAAAGTGCCTTAATGGGCAAATTGGCTCCTGAGATAACAATGGTATCAAATCCAAATAAAAATCCGGACAAAGAAACAATAATGGAATAATATATAGGTTTATTGTTCATAGGTTAGTTGATGACGCTAAGCTATGATTCATTTAAAAAATAAACTTTTTGAATTGTATCTAAATTTTATAAAAATGGGTTGAATATCCGAAAATGAGAGAAATTAAGGCATTATCCGGTTTTTATTTCTTATTTGGATAGCGATAAAAATGAAATGGATTTTCAAATTTGTATTGGTTTTTTCAAAATTGTTTTAAAATTTGATCACCTATGCTTTTTCCCTATAGGTAGACGGCTTCATGCCGTACTCATGTTTAAAAGCGGTGGAAAAATAGGCAGCTGTTTTGTAACCTACCTGGAAGGCAATATCACCTATGCTGAAATCTTTATTTGACAATAAAAACCTTGCTTTTTTAAGCCGGACTTTATTGATGTACTCATTGACACTATAACCGATATTGGTTTTCATTTTTCGGTAAAGTTGGCCTTTTGACAAACCCAATGATTGGCAGATATCCTGGACTCCAAAATCCGGATTACTGATATTCAATTCAACTAAAGATTTAAATAATTGGGTAAACTTCCTGTCTCCGGTTGAAATTTGAGTATTTTGATTTTTAAATGGCAAATCATGAAGATAATGTTCTTTCAGCTTTTTTCTTTCATCCAATAAAGCTTTGATCCTTTCCAGTACAAGGGAGGGACTGAAAGGTTTGGTGAAGTAATCATCAATTCCCAATTTTACAGCTAAAATCCTGTCCTTCTGGCCCTCTTTGGCCGATATGATGACAATGGGAATGTGTGATGTGAGTGCATCTTCTTTTATTTTCTTTATTAAACTGAGACCGTCTTTGTTTTTTAACATGAGGTCACAGGTTACCAAATCAGGAATTTTGTCTTTTAAAATGGACCAGGCAATATCAGGATCTTCTGCTTCCAATATTTCATAATGGACTTCCAGTATCTTTTTAAGATAGGATCTGATTTCAGGATCATCCTCTACGATTAAAATTTTCTGGCCAGAGACCGCTTTTCCTTTAAGAGAACCCTGCTCGGTTTCCCGATTGTTGAAAATTT
Organism: Cyclobacteriaceae bacterium; assembly: GCA_040905205.1. GTDB lineage: Bacteria > Bacteroidota > Bacteroidia > Cytophagales > Cyclobacteriaceae > Cyclobacterium. Next base: position 3,631 of record JBBDSB010000003.1, on the reverse strand, counting down.
CAGTTTCATCATGTTGATAGACCGGTTCGGGATTTTCATTCAACAGCTCAGAAGCTTTAAAATGGGCGTTTCCCAGTTTTAAACGAACATCAAATACCGTACTTTCACCCGGACTGCTATATGCGGTGATCGTACCCTGATGTAAAGTGACCAGGTCTTTTGATAATGCCAGCCCCAAGCCGGTCCCCACTTTTCTCTCGCCGGGCTTTCCCTGGTAAAAACGCTCAAAAATATTATTGGCTTCCTCTTTTTCCATTCCGGGACCATTGTCCACCACCTTGATAACGGCTTCATATGGTAATGGGTCTTCCTCAATAAAAATATGGACATGACCTTTGGCCGGTACAAACTTGAATGAATTGGAGAGTAAATTAAACATGACCTTATCCATCATGGAAGTGTCGAACCAAACCTTTAAATTGGGGCATTCGGTAATCAGTTTAAAGTGAACCTGGAGATCATTTGCGGTCTTTCCAAAGGCCATCATGATGTCTTCAATAAATGGCGCAATGGGTTGGAGACTTGCCTTTACCGCCATTTTTTGATGGTCGATTTTCCGGAAATCCATCAATTGGTTGACGAGCCCCAGTAAACGATTGGTGTTTTTCTGAATAAGTAACAGGTCATTTTTAATATCAGGGGTATCTTTTCTTTGAAGAAGTTCTTCCACCGGACCCTGAATCAAAGTGAGCGGTGTCCTGAATTCGTGGGAAATATTGGTGAAAAATTCCAGTTTGAACCGGGTGGCATCTTCCGCCTTTTGGGCGTAATCAAGGATTTTTTCCTGTTGCTTTAGGATTTCAAGGTTTTTCTCTTCCAATTCCTGATTGATTTCCTGTTTGTCTTTTAAAGATTTGAATACATAGGCCAGGGAAGCTATGGCAACGAATAAGGTGATTCCAAAAACAATCAATAATCCCCTTTGATTTTGATAAATTTTCACCTGGTTTTCAATCATTTCCTGTTGGCGGATGATGTTTACCTGCTGGTCCAGAATTTTATCGGTTTGCTGTTTGATGACCCGGACATTGGAGGAATCAACCACAGAAGTCTGGAGGATATATTCTTTTTCAATGGGCTCCTGGTAAAGCACTTTTCGGGCAATCTCAATGGCTTTGTCGCCTCCTGTAGGGTAAAAAAATGAAGCATCCAAAATTCCCTCAGATATGGCCTGAATACCACCATAGGGCCCGGGTAGGGCATCCACGCCAATAAATTTCTTTCCTTTAAGTCCTATACCACGGCAAATTTCAAAGGCGCCAATGGTCATTACATCATTGTGCCCAAATATCAGGTCAAATTCAGGAATGAGGGCAGCACTCAAATGGGATTTTAGCTTTGATCTGGCGGTATCTTTTTCCCATTCCCCGGATATTTGGGAAACGATCTCCATGTTACTTCCTTTAAGACCCTCTATTAGACCCAAATGCCTTTCTATTGCAGGGGAACTTCCTTTTAATCCCCATATTTCCAATATTTTCCCATTGCCATGAGGAAGGTTTTTGATGTATTGGCCAGCAGTAAATCCGATTTCATAATTATTTCCACCTATGTAGGTGGTAAATAAGTTGGAACTGATTTTTCTGTCGACTACAATTACAGGAATTCCACTTTGAAATACCTCTTCCACTATCGGGGTAAGGGGTTCGGATTCATTGGGTGAAATAATCAATAAGTCAATTCCCTCTGCTACCAGTTCCCTAACCTGCTGGATTTGGAGTGTACTATTTCCTTGTGCATCTTTATAAATCAGGGATAACTCAGGATAGAAGGAAAGTTCCCGGGACATTTCTTCCTCCATGGTTTTTCTCCAGGCATCATTGCTTACACATTGGGAAAATCCAATCTTAAAAGTGCTCTCCTCTTTCAATCGCCCACAAGAAAAAAGGCCAAAAACAATTAGTAAACCAATTGATTTTTTGCACAGGGGAAAAATATGTTGTTTCTTATTCAAGAAGAAAAGGTTATGATTGATCTAAATTAACTTATTCGAGACCGATATTCAATAATTACTTAAAATATTTTGGCGTTGGGCTATTTGTAATATTAATTTAATGTAGGAATTCATCTATACTTTCTTAAATACCGATAAATAGACCAACTATCTGAAAATGTGATTGAGAATTAATTTTAATACGATTCATTTTTTATTCTATTAAGTTTCATTAGGTGTCATAGTATTTTATATTGTATTGATTATTATAGGGAGGTTGGGACTTTCTCAATTCACTTTGCAGTTTATGCGGTTTTGATGCATTTTGAAGCCATTTACTGGTAAATAGAAAATCATTAGTTGAGGGGAACATTTCTTGTTCGGCGCATTGGGCTGAACCTTTTTTTCAATTTTAGAGAGGGATTTTTGAATGCTAGAATAGAGAAAAGAGAAATTGAGCTGATCGAAGTAGATCATTTTGAAATCCATATCCCCTCTTGATACCGGTAAGGTAATACAACCAAACAGGATGATTTGCCAATCAGATTTTGGATCCAATTAGTTATGTCCAAGCTATTGTGTTTGAATTTTTTAAACAATAAAATGCGGTAAAATGTGCTCTTTTTCCAGAAAAATTAAGATTTTTTTCTTCATGTTACAGAAACCGATGAAAAATAATTTATTAGATGCTGGCTTTTATAACTTGATTATTGGATTTCGAATCTTAATAATTCCTGTTCAATCCAAGTGTGTTTCAAAAACCTTTTATGAAACATACAAATGTTGAATAATGGCTGGATATTGATGTGCTTTACAAAATAGTAATTAGAAAATATTGTTATCCAATAGTTGATTGTAGCTATTACTTCTAAATTTAATTATTTTTATACAAAGTATTTTTTCAGTGATTTTCTGCATTGGGATGAAGATATGAAGAGCTCCAGTTACATTATTTTTAAAAAAAGTAAATCTTAAAATTATTTAATGAAATTTATTACAAAGTAAAATGAAGAAAAATCTACTCTTGCTAGCCCTTCTTTTTTTAACTCCTTTTTTTATTCAAGCTCAGGTAGGAATAGGAACAGAGAGCCCCCATGCTTCTGCCGCATTGGAAATTGAATCAAATGATAAAGGCCTTTTAATATCCCGTTTAACATTTGATCAGAAAAATGCGATACCGAATCCTGCAACAGGATTATTGGTTTATCAAATAGAAGGTGTTGCTGGGTTTTATTATTTTGATGGGAATGGCTGGGTTTTACTTAAAAATTTGAATCAAAATAATTCAGATTGGGAGGCGGATAATGGGGAGACAGAAATCTTGAACAAACCCGACTTATCAAAGGTCGCACTTTCCGGCGATTTTTCTGATCTGGAAAATGTACCTGGGATTGTTTTTGCTTCCGATACATCTAAAATGTTATTGCCTTTTTTGACGTTGTCCAAGATGCAGCCTTTTCTCGATTTAAAAGTAGATGTTTCCGCCTTTGAATCTGAAATTGCAGCAGCCAAAGCAGCAGCAGCAGCAAATTCAGATGAAATAGCACAAAACAAAGGAGATATCAGTAACCTAAATACCGTGGTGGATCAAAACATTTTAGGTATCGAGAACAATGGATACAGTATTGACCTAAAGGAAGATACCGCCAATAAATCGGCCGACATCACCTTGTCGGATGAGACGAACACGAAATTCCC
>JBBDSB010000002.1:0-2288 GCA_040905205.1 Cyclobacteriaceae bacterium | reverse complement strand
GTTTCCTCATTATCCGGGCTCACTGGCATCGGAGTACCGGGAATCACTGTTTCGGCCTCCAAGGTTGTAAAACTCCAAACTTCTGACCAAGGAGAGACCCCTTCCTCATTGGAAGCAGCAACCCTCCAATAATAGGTGGTAATATCCTGCAATTCGGGTGTAGTGAAGGAGGTGCCGGAAATATCCTGAACATTGGCTATTGTGGATGAGAAATTTTCATTTAAGGAAATCTGAACCCAATATTCATCTGCCAATGGCTCCGTCTCCCATGATAATTCAGAAATTTTCTCGATACCGACAGCTTGATCAGCATGAGAAATTCCTGTTGGCGGATTTCGAATAACACCTGAAACAAACCCGTGGATCGGAATCTCAAGCAGATTATTGTTGCCATATTCCAAAACCAGTTTAGCATCCGGATTTTCTTTGTTACCATTATAAGTGAGCGAAATGGGATTAGAACTGTTTGCGGAAAGGATAGCATTATTTATTTCCCCGTTGACAAACTCAAAATCTGGTGCATCGTCACCCTCCAGGTACATCGATTTAATAAATACGGCCTGATTTCCACCAGAAACATTCAACTCTGCCACAAGTTCGCTTTCGCTGTTTACTATCAAGTTCTTTGCAGTCGATAAGGAGCTCCTTGACAGGGTCTGTCCCATTGGGTTATTGGTTCCAAAGTACTCCATATTCCTTTGTCGGCCACCCCCTCTTTTTGGTGACCCACTTGCTACAAATAATCCATTTCCGGAAACGACTCCCTGCGTTCCATGCCTGGGGAAATTCATATCCAAACCAACTGACCAGGTTTGAGTGGAAGGGTCAAATATTTCGGTAATGGCCAATGCATCATTTTTGTCCGGAACTTCACCCCCGGCAATCAACAACTGATCATTAAAGCTGGCTACGACTGCACCGGCCCTACCCGTTGGGATATCAAGGTTTCCGGGCAGGGTAGACCAGGATTGCGTTTCAAAATCATATACATCCACTTCTTTAATAACCGGGCCAAAAGTTCCTCCATCACCACCGGACAACCTTCCGGAGGCGGCATATAGTTTATTTCCGATCACTGCCGCATGAAAATGATCCCTTGAATGAGGCGCATTCGTTAAAGCTGTCCAGGTCCCTGTTGCTGGATCGAATTCATCGAAATAAGGAACATATCCACCATTATGGCCATCTGTATTGCCCCCGATAACATAAAACTTACCTTTATACATCACAAGTCCTGCCGATCCCCGTCTTCTTTCCAAAGGTATTTCAGGGCCCATGATGTATTGTTCATTGACCGGATCAAAAATCCAGATATGGGAAGCCGGGCTTTCATTCGGATAGTCGTTGTCCTGAAAAGCGCCGATTACCCAGATATAGCCCTGGTATTCCGTGGCCTGAAAATGGTTAAAACTTAAGGGGGCGACATCTTCCAGTGCATTCCAGGAATCTGCTTCGAAATCGTACTTATCAATGGTGGTGGAATTCTCCCTCCCGCCCATGATATAAAAGAATTTACCAGCCTGGACAAAAGAGTTTTCGTGTCTTTCAGTATAGTTATTGTTCTCATTAACGAGATTCCAGGTTTCCTGATTGATGGCCCTGTGGAGGAGGGTAAATTTCTTGTTTTCAGTAAATGATGGAAAAATGGGTTTCCATCCAAAATCACCTTTAATGTTGCGGGTAAAAAGTCTTGCAACACCGGAGTTTTGGGAGAAGAGAGCCCCCACTTTATAGTTGCTGAGCGTTTTTACCTTAATAAGGCTTGGGTCAATTTCATAAAAAGCTCCAAAATGATGCGATATTTTCCTTTCGGGGCTAGGAAATGCTTTAGATAAAAGAGGTAAATCATCAAAGGGCCAATCCCTTGCTGCCAACATTTGACAATTAAAAATTAAAATCACAAAAACTAATAATGTTTTTGTTTTTAAGGGGAATTTAGAAAAGGTTAACATATCTAAATCGTTTAATATAAAAGCTACAAAAATTTAATTCCGAAACATTCTTTGAAGGAATTAATTTTTGCCCAGCTTTAAGTATATAAATATAAGAATATAAAATAAAAACACAATAAAAAGATATACAAATACATTAAAATGTATGTCATTTATATTATGATGGGGTGATTTAGCGTATACAAGGGCCATGAGCTTATGCAATACCTACTTATTACCATATTTAATTGGCATTTTTAGGTGGATTTGATTTGGATGTCATGCCGACGAACACCAAAACTAATTTTAAATCTAACAAAAACCGCCCCTTTTTCTATAGTAAGGGACGGTTTTTAG
>JBBDSB010000001.1:0-2301 GCA_040905205.1 Cyclobacteriaceae bacterium | reverse complement strand
GGTTCCAGTATCAAGTCCGACCTGGTGGATGAGACGCTAAGTAAAATTCTACATAGCAGAGGAATCCTATCCGTCCGCAATTTGTCCCAAGATTACTGCCTCAGTCCCCGGCAATTCAGGAGACGGTTTACCGAAAGAGTGGGGGTGAGTCCTAAAATGTATTCCCGGATTAAACGATTCAATTATATTTCCTATTTGACAACAAATGAATTTGAGAATTGGCAGGATATAGTATTTAAGGGAGGCTTTTATGACCAGGCCCACTTTATTAGGGACTTCTGTCACTTTACAGGTAAAAAGCCCACAGATTATGTCAATTACAACCGGGCATTGGTGGAATTGATGGGGGCTTAAATCAATTGAAATTCGTCATTTAACTAAGATTATTGACATTCTATTATTTGGAATGGGCTAAAGCCACATTCCTATTGAAGGAGGTTGGGTATTGATTTATCGGCCATAATTTGGAAACCTGATTCCTTTTAATCAATCGCCTACTGCTTTAGTACTGTCTCATCCTCAATTTGGATAATTTTTTCTACTATTTTGTATTTGAGGATAATATCCATATTTACCTTTATTTGTGATCATTAAAGATAACGATTTTCTGTAATATCTGATTCAATTATCAAAAGATGATATTTTTTATAAAAACTTTTATAATCTTCCAAGGCGAAAGTGAAGATACAACGCTATTACTGTGGGATAGAAAATTCAAAAATTGGACATGAAAAAAATTAAGGGATATTGAAACTAATCGGCAACCTCATAGTAGTGGCAACAGCTTGATGGGCTGGAGAATTGTTGGGCTGATTCGGAGGTAGGTTAAGGGTTTGATGATGTGGTGATGTAGTGATGGTGCGATTATTTGATGGTATGATGGTGAGATTTTTTAACCCTTAACCTACACGGCTGAATCCAAAACCAGGCATCCTGCCAAAGTACCCGAACCCATTCCTCAGCCGAATCCGAGCCACCTTAACCCTTAACCAACACGATTGACCTAACAGAAAGGCTAAAATACCAAACAGGCTGGTTGAACCCCGAAGCCGAATAGAAAGTAATGATGTTAGGATATGTCAATTTTACCTGCGCCATGTAGGCGTATAATCCGCATGCTATTGTTATGGCTACTTAAAAAATAGCTGAGATCAACCGCTCCTGCTAATTTTATCAGGATTTAACCTGGTATCAAAGACATCCAGGATTTTTATCGTAAGGGTTTCTTCTTCAATCAGATAGATAAGTTTGTAATTTTTATAACTCAAATACCGGTATTTTTTTCCAACCTTTTCAGCACTTCCTCGGATTGTCCGATATATGGATTTTGTTTTAGGGGATCAACAGCACCTATTATTGACCTAACCAGTTTTTTAGCGATTTCGGGATTTGTTCTGAAACAATAATATTCATAGATAGCATCCACCTGATGCTCGGCAAATTCAGAACAAATTACCCGGTAGGAATTCATATATATTTTTTCACCAATTCTTCATTGGTTTTAAATTTTCCTGCCGAAAAATCTGCTTCAGACCGCAAAGTTCTGGCTATTAGTTCCTCTTCACTGAATGGCTTATCAGCACCAGCAAAATTAAACTCAAGCTGTTTTTTTAGTAGATCCTCGAGTTCGGAAATGGCTTCTTCGTTGGTCAATTTTAAAAAATCACGAATAAAATCAATTTTTCTGCTTGCTAGTTCCATGTTATCTTACATTTCTATACATCTACAACATCCCATGCATTTATTCAATTCCATTTTCTTCAAATCATTAATGAGGATACGGAATTGCTGTGCTGATTCGGCTATGATCTAATGATATGATGGTCAGATCTGATTTCTATATAGTCTTGATAATTCATAATTCAAATATACGCAAATCCGGCCGTTTTGCCTAGTTGGCGGTTAGCGGTTGGCTTTTGGCGGTTGGACAAACCCTATCGACTTTTTGATTGGCTGTTGGCGGTTGGCTGTTGGAAGTTGGCTGATGGCTTTTTAATGGCACGCGCTGTTTGGGATTTACAATCCCGAACTCCGGATGGACAGGATTTGCAATCCTGATAACGGGCACTTCAGGGGATTACAAATCCCCTTTTATCTGAACCACGGAATTGCAAATTCCGAGGAGCTGGTGTTGGCTTTTGGACGAACCCTATCGACCTATCGACTTTTTTGATTTGCCTATTGCCTATTGCCTGTTGGCTGTTGGCTGTTGGAAGTTGGCGATTGGCCGTTGGCTTTAGGCATTATACCAATTCCGTCTTTATCAATCCGAGTTTTGGTTTATTTAATTTCTTAATCGAC